>DATFJD010000359.1:0-4978 GCA_035269475.1 Halalkalibaculum sp. | reverse complement strand
GTTGGGGATTCCGCATCGGGGTGCGGAATGACGAATTATTTGTTAGTGTAAGATGCAGCGGGGAGTCTCCCCTTCAGAATCGATGCATCGCGTCTCTTTTCCACCGAGCACCCCATTTCCGAATTAACCCCGCACCCGATCAAGAACCCGTAATTAATCCGTGTAATCCTAATAATCCGTATAATCAGTGATTCAGACACCCTAAACAACCAACATAAAACCCGAAAAACAATCAAGAACCGAAACTCTCAATAAGCCCGAAACTAATCCTGTAAATCATCAGAATCAAAAAAATCAGCGGTTCAGACAGAAAAGGAACAACAATCATTTCAAGACCAATTAAATCCCCACCCGTTCAAGTCCCCGTCACGAATCAGCGCCATCTGGTTCATCAAATCACTACCTCCTACGCTAAAGCTTCGGAGGGCAATGTCAGCGGTTCAGACGGAAAAGAAATAATAATCATTTCAAGACCAATTAAAACCGCACCCGATCAAGAACCCATAAAAAATCCGTGAAATCCATTTTAATACCGCTAAGACGGCACTATCGTCTGTGTAATCGGTGATTCAGAAATCCGTACAATCTCACGCTAAAGCGTGACAGGTAGTGATTCAGACACCCACCGATAACAACATTCTCCACCCCAAACACCCAAAAACCGCATGCGATCAAGAAATCGATCACGAATCAGCGCCATCTGGTTCATCAAATCAAATACCTCCTACGCTTAAAGCTTCGGAGGGCAATGTCAGCGGTTCAGGCACGGGAAAGGAACAACAATCATACCTAGAACAAACTAAAAACCGCACCCGATCAAGAACCGATAAAAAATCCGTGTAATCCTATTAATCTGTGTAATCTCACGCTAAAGCGTGACAGGTCGTGATTCAGAAATCCGTGCAATCTCACGCCAAAGCGTGACGGGCTGTGATTCAGAAACCCTAAACAACCAACATAAAACCCGAAAAACAATCAAGAACCGAAATTCGCAATAACCCCGAAACTAATCCTGTATATCATCAGAATCAAAAAAACACCTCCTACGCTTAAAGCTTCGTAGGGCAATGTCAGCGGTTCAGACAGTAAGGCCTGGCGCGTAGACCACTTGTAGAGACGCGATCATCGCGTCTCTTTTCCACCGAGCACCCCATTTCCGAATTAAATCCCTCACCCGATCAAGCCCCCGTAATTAATCTGTGTAATCCTAATAATCTGTGAAATCTCACGCTAAAGCGTGACAGGTCGTGATTCAAAATCCGCGTATTCCGTCATTCAGCCCCCCCCTTCCTACCAGCGTCATCTAAGAATCCATTTCTGAATCAAAATCAAGGCCAAAAAAGTGGTCATATGTATAACTTAATTGATAACAAGGAATTACACATTAAGTATATATGATTTTAAAATATAGAATGGCAAAAATGAGTGAGAATACGGCAGAAAAGTATAATATCAAGCCGAAGGTTCAAACGTAATTTTATGCCCAATTAATAGCATGTTGCCTATTTCATCAAAACGTGAAGCAAGGCGAGCAATAAAAGTATTGTACTCCAACGCATAGGTAAAGAACGCGTAGTTAAAGAAAAGGTCATGCAAAAATCGTTTTCACAACCAAGGAAGAAATATGAATTATTTATTTACAAACACAGGGAGTTTGGAATCTACTAAGGTATATTCCGTAAGCAAGCGCATCACATATGTCTTCATCGCATTGTCTATGTTGATGAGCCAAAATCTGGATGCCGCTCAAAGCGACCAGGGCTTCCTTCGACCCGAAGCGATTGTTAAAATTGATGATGCAGTACATAGTGAGAACTTGCCAGCGACATGCCCCACCGGTGAAACTCACCAGCCCACAACGGCGATACCATCAGAATCGCCCACCTCTAACAACATTTACATCGATGGCAGCTTGCCCGATGCCCATATACTCCGTGAGGCAGTCGCAAATGCCGAAAAGGGCACCTTCTACCTCTTCTCCCACGGTCGCCCCGGCGAACTCCTCATCAACGGCCAATGGCTTTCCAAAGAAGGGATAGCAAACTTTATAAATGACAAGCTAAAAGCCAAAAGCCAACAGCCAACAGCTATTCACATCTACGGTTGTAACTTCGCTCAGGGCGAAAAAGGCCGACAGGCTGTTAGCTATCTTGAAAAATATTTCTGTTTATCTATTGCCGCCTCCGATGACATTACCGGAGTAGGCGGTGACTGGGTCCTGGAGATCGGAGACCAGTTTTTTAGCGTCGTTGATTATGCGCATAATTTGCAATTGATTGATCCTTTGACGAATGGTACGTTCGACTCACCTACCGTAATGGGTTCAAGAGTTCCAGCTATACCCACAGGCTGGACGAGATTATCTGGTGCTACTTTTCTTAATGAAGTTTTTTCGGGGGGGCAAACACTTGACCTTGGAGCTGTCGGAACTACAACTAGGCTGCGGCAGACCTTTACGGTAATGGCTCCTGGAATATACCAACTTGCCTTGACTGAGCTCAGAAACAGCTCCAACTTTGGCGGAGCGACCGCGGATTTGGATGTATTTATCGACGGTAACCTGGAGCTTGAATACAATAGTTCAACAGGCGGTTTTAACGTGACCCGCACTACAGAGGTATCCTTAGCCGCCGGAACGCATACCATAGAGTTCACGGTTACAAATGTTAGTTTTGGGCCTTCGGGCTTTGGCACCCCCGGAGTACGAATGGATGACGTCACTCTTGTACGCATTTCGGACCTTCCGGCTGACCCCGCCGGGGCGGTTTCAGGTACCGTATTCCGGGACTACAACGGTAATGGGCTCCAGGAAACCGATGAGCCCTTGGTGCCTGGCGTCACGGTCAACGCCTACGATGCCGGCAATGCACTATGTGGTACGGCGGTGACCACTGGAGGTTTTTCCGGCCCGAACTACGCCCTTTCCGGCTGCAGCACCGGACCCGTTCGGGTCGAGTTTGTACTACCAGACGGCGAACCCCTTGCCGACGCGGCAACCGACTACTCCTCCACGAGCGGGAACGTCTACGGTACGTCCGTGCAGTTCGCCAACGGCAACAGCTCTAACGTCAATTTTGCCATCTCGGATCCCGATGATTACAATGTCGGCTCGCCCGAGGTGGAGCTGTTTCTTCCCTGTTACGTAAATGGGGACCCCCTGCCGCCCGGCAGCGCCACGGGCGCATTGGATTGGTTTGTCAGTTTTGATTATCCAGCTGCGCCTCCAGCGCCTATGCCTACCCGAAAAGTGGAGGGTTCCGTACTGGGAGCCACCTGGGGGGTAGCCTATAGCAAGCAGGCGGACCGGGTCTTTACTTCCGCGCTCTTAAAACGGCACATCGGCCTGGGTACCATGGGTACCGGCGGTATTTACATGCTGGAGCCCACGGCCACCTCTTTCAATGTGACGGAATTCTACGACATGGATGCTAACGGCCACCGCACCCGTGCTACAGCCGGTTCGCTTGCTTACGGCGATGGTTCCTCATTTACCATTGCCACAAATGGATCTGGGACTGGCACCGGGGTAAGCTTTAATGGTCCCGTTGATCCGGTCTCCGGACAGCCGGAAGGACTGGGAGTCGTGGGAACCAATTCGCAGCGCGGCCTTACCCCCAATCCGAATGACCCCAGTTATGATCCTGCGGCTTTCGATCAGGTGGGCAAAGTAGGTCTGGGCGGGCTGGAAATTAGTGACGATGGCCGCTTCCTCTTTGTGATGAATTTGTACAGCCGCTCGGTTTTTCGCCTGGAGCTGGATGATCCCAACAACCCTGCGGCCGTAGTCAATGTGACGGAAATTAGCCTGCCTGCTGTTAGCTGCAACAATGGAGAATTTCGTCCCTGGGCGCTCACCTACCTTCGGGGCAAGCTCTATGCCGGGGGGCTCTGCTCCGCCGAAAACGGGGGTACGCTGGCCGATATGGAAGCTTTTGTTTTTGAACTCGAAAACCCGGAAACTGGTCCGGCCTTTTCCGCTGCGCCGTTGTTTACGTTCCCCCTCGATTATGACCCTCAGTTAGTTTCCAATAATACCTGGCAGATTTGGGAAAATGAGATCAACATACCTGTATTTACTTCTAATTATTTACGTGACCCAACACCGATTCTGAGTGATCTGACTTTTGGGAATAATGGTCAGATGATTATCAACTTAATGAGTCGCTGGGGCCTGCAGCAACAAACAGAGAACTATCTCTACTTAGCTGGTGCCACCTTTAGGGAGAATATCGGAGGAGGAGGAGATTTGGTAGTGGCCGGCCTGGATGCGGGCACTGGTATTTTTCAACTGGAAGACAATGGGGTTTTTACTTCCAATGGTATTACCTTCCTGGGGGCCAATCTAAATACCCCACGCCAATTTTTTGCTGATGGCAGCGGATTCATTGGTCCCTTGGGAACAAGTGTTTACTTGCCTGGTTTATCCTATATTACCGCTACCGGTATCGAGAATTCTGATCAGGTAGGGTATAACTACTCTCTGTCCAATGGAGGCGAATTGAGCAGTTTTATAATTGCAGACGGTGCTACCTCCGGGGTAGAGCAGAAAGGCCTGGGCCTGGGAGAGATGGAATTATCCGGTCCGGAGCCTAATCTCGAAATCGGCAACCGCGTCTGGGTTGATACCGACAACGATGGGGTTCAGGATCCTAACGAGGCCGTCATCCCCGGGGTAGAAGTGCAGCTATGGAAAGAAGACAGTCCGGGCTCGGGTACCTTTAGCCAGATTGCCATGGTCACCACCGATGCTAATGGGGAATACTACTTCACCAGTGCTACGGGCACCTCCACTACGGGCATCACCTACGGGGTGACGGACCTGCTGCCCGGGATGAATTACGAGCTGCGCTTTCCCACTACGACCACGGTCGGGATGGATGTGCTGAGTCTTACTGCCGTCAATATGGGCGGCAGTGATCCCAATGCCGATGTGCGCGACTCTGATGCGGATATCAGCACGGGGGTGGTTTCCTTTATG
>DATFJD010000358.1:0-3676 GCA_035269475.1 Halalkalibaculum sp. | reverse complement strand
TGTACCCGGGAGGAGACTCGAACTCCTACGGCCGTGAGGCCACTAACACCTGAAGCTAGCGCGTCTACCAATTCCGCCACCCGGGCATAACGTTTTGAGGGATTGAAGGGTGAGTGATTGAGTATTTTGTTTCTTTGGTTCTCAAACTTCACCCTGCTCAAAAGAGGTCCTAAATATAGGAGTTTGAATTACTAATTTGAAACATCTATTGAAATATTTTTTGAATGGACGATCAGAGCCTAATCTTCATAAAAAAAGCCTGCCCCGATTTTCGGAACAGGCTTTGAAACGTACTGTATAGGTACGAAATCTATTTGTAATCCAGGCTGCGAACGTTGACAGCGCTCAGGCCTTTGGGAGTTTCCTCCACTTCAAATTCAACGGATTCATCGTCTTCTAATCCCTGGTTTTGTCCCAGGCCCTCAACATTGTTGCGGTGGACGAATATATCCTTGCCACCGTCATCGGGTGCGATAAATCCAAATCCTTTTTGTGTGTCGAAAAATTTAATTTTGCCTTGTTTCATAAATGTAATGGTATTGTGTTAGTGCACCTAAAAATGGTATCTCGTGAAAGGTTTGGGTTAACGCGACTTTCTTAAAAAATATACGTGTTAGGTGGGTATTTATATGTAAGGCTCCAAGGTAAGGTTTATTCGGTGGAATACCTAGTAATAATTAAAGTCTGTTTTCCGGCTTCATTATGAGTGGCATTAGGTGTCCGGGGGAAGTACTCATTTTTATAATCCGGTAATTCTTTTGTATCGTCCTTACTCATTAAACGATTATAGGTATCCGGCTTGGAAAACTAAATGCGCCATGAATAATAGCTCTTTTACGGGTAGGGAGATTGGGGGATTTCTGCTTGGACTCCTGTTTTTTGCGGTTGTACTTTTGCTTCCGGCTCCGGATGGATTGACAGCAGCGGCCTGGCACACGGCGGCCGTGGCCCTGCTGATGGGTACCTGGTGGATTACGGAAGCCATACCAATTGCCGCGACTGCACTGGTTCCGGTGGTTCTATTTCCACTGCTCGGTATATCAGGTATAGATAGCACCCTGGAGCCCTATGCCCACCCGCTGATCTTCCTTTTTATGGGCGGTTTTATCATTGCCATCGCTATGGAAAAGTGGGAGCTGCACCGCCGCATCGCACTCAATATTGTTAGCTTTGTAGGCACCCGCCCGCATGCCATCATCATGGGTTTCATTATTGCGTCGGCCTTCCTCAGCATGTGGGTCAGCAATACCGCGACGGCGTTGATGATGCTGCCCATTGCGCTCTCGGTACTCAAGCTGGTTGACCGGCAGCAGGAATCGGGTATGGAGACCCATCATTTTGGTTTATGCCTGCTGCTGGGCGTGGCATATGGGTGTAACGTCGGCGGCATGGGCACGCTGATCGGCACGCCGCCCAACGCCTTGCTGGCGGGTTTTATGGCGGACAATTACGGAGTTGAAATTTCCTTCGCCCGGTGGCTGCTCTTTGGCATACCGCTGGTCGTGATTTGCCTGCCCGTAATATATTTAGTGCTAACGCGCCTGGTGTACCCGCTGGAGATTAAAGAACTTCCGGGCGGGAAGCAGCTGTTTGAGGAGGCCCTGCAAAGCCTCGGCACCATATCAAAACCGGAAAAGAAAATTGCGGTAGTCTTCGTACTCACTGCCTTCCTTTGGATTACACGCCCATTGTTTAATGATCTGCTGCCAGGTATTTCGGATACGGGCATCGCGATGGCGGCAGCATTGAGTTTCTTTCTGATCCCGGTACAATCGGAAGAAAAAAAGTGCATCCTTGAGTGGAATGACGTGGAGGAATTACCATGGGGCGTTTTGATACTGTTCGGAGGAGGACTGAGCCTGGCCTCGGCCATCAATAATACCGGCTTGGCTGAATGGATCGGCCTAAGCCTCGAAGGACTCGCAAGCTGGCCGGTACTTGTACTGCTGCTCCTGCTGGTAACGCTCATTGTTTTTCTGACCGAGATGACCAGTAATACAGCAACGGCGGCAGCTTTTCTGCCGATCATGGGCTCCGTCGCCGTCGGGCTGGGGCTAGACCCGATGCTGTTTGCGCTTCCGGTAGCTCTGGCTGCCAGCTCGGCCTTCATGCTGCCGGTCGCCACGCCTCCCAACGCCATTATTTACGGAAGTAATCGCATAAAGATACCCGAGATGGCCAGGGCAGGTATGTGGCTGAATATCATTTTCATTATACTGATCAGCCTGCTGGCCTATACCGTCGCTCCCTATATTTTCGGGATGTAGCCGGTAAGTGAAGTAAAAGGTCAATGTTCATTTCGGAAGATGGATTCCATCATTCTTTTATAGGGTTCTGTAAGGCTGACATCCCGCCGGGCCATCATGGCTTCCATGGTTTCAAAGGCCTTGTCCAGGCGGTATTTCTGAATAACATTCGACCCAACCCAGCTGAATGAATGGATAAATTTTGGCGGGAAGTCACCCGAAAAAATGTTGCAGTTCACCCCGCAAACGGTACCGGTATTCAGCTGCGTGTTGATGGCCGTTTTCGAATGGTCTCCCATCACCGTGCCGAAAAACTGCTGTCCGGTTTCTATCTCCTTTTCTGTTTTCCAATCGGTAATCCGTATGGTGCTGTAGTTGTTTTTCAGGTTGGAGGTATTGGTATCGGCCCCCAGGTTGCACCACTGCCCAAACACGGAATTCCCGACAAAACCTTCATGTCCTTTATTTGAGTAGGAGTGAAATATGGCATTATTGACTTCTCCGCCCACTTTGCAAACCGGTCCGATGGTGGTGTCGGGGTAAATTTTTGCCCCTGCATTGACGGTGGCATTTGCACAGATGGCTGTGGGACCGTAAATGATCGATCCCGCTTTGATATGGGCACCTTCACCGACAAAAACAGGTCCCTTTTCCGCATTTATGATGGTCCCCGCTTCCAGGGTGGCGCCTGATTCTATAAATATGTGCTGCTTTTCCACCAGTATGGCATGGGGGGAAATATTCAGGTTCTCCGCGCGGTCTGAACCCAGCCATTTAATATCAGCCCTGATTTCCGAGCCGTTGATTTTATACAGATCCCAAATATGCTCAAGGGCATCGAAATCATTGGATTCTAATACGAACAGTGAGTTAAAATCAGGCTTGCCCTTATCCAGCCACTGCCGGGAGGAAGCACCGTCAGCATTGGCCGCGATTACCGTATCTCCCGCTTTGAGGCAGTTGCCCGAACCCAGATTTTTGATCTCTTTGACCAGGGAAGCGGTGGGGAGGTAGCGGGCGTTAATCCAGAGGCAGGAATCCTGTTCATCAATAGTACCCTCATCAAAAACCTCTTTAAGTTCCTTTCTAAGGATACGAGCTGTATTCTTAGGCTCCAAGGCCTTCTGCCATTTTTTGGCGAGAGTAAAAATCCCAACCCGTAAATCATCCGTCGGACGTGTAAGAGTGAGTGGATGAAAATTGGAGAAGAGTTTGTCTTCAAAAAAGCAGATTTGCATAGCTGCGGGTCTAAAATATTGGTAAATTCTAAGTTTTAATACTCACAAGAGTATCATAAATTTCGTCACTGTCAACAGAGAGATTTTTTTGATAATAATCAACCTTAATTTGCGGAAATAGATTTATGTGTGGAATAGTAGGCTATATAGGAGACAAGCAAGCCAGTGATATTATTATCAAGGGACTGCAGA
>DATFJD010000357.1:0-4607 GCA_035269475.1 Halalkalibaculum sp. | reverse complement strand
CTTCCGACATCTCTGATATCACTGTATACCTCACGTTTAGGGAGGTAAGTCTGATCTAAAATTCGCAAATGATCTTCTCGCCATTCGATTGATTGGATAGCGGCGTCAGTATCTGTTTCAGTGTCATTCCCCATAAAAGCTACAGTCTATTTTAGTTGTTGTACTATTCTTCAAAAACATGAGATTACAAAATTTAATTTTGCAATCCATTTCAAATTATCATTTTCCTGTATCCTGTATCCTGTATCCTGTATCCTGTATCCTGAATAAACTCTTCAATTTTTATTATTTTTGTCAGCAAAATTAAATTACAGTTATAAACCGATTATGCTCGATAAAGAGATAACCAAAGATAATCCGTATAAACTCTGTTTCGTCTGCCTGGGCAATATATGCCGCAGCCCAACGGCGGAAGGGGTTTTTCAGCACCTGGTGAATGAACGCGACCTGCAGCCGTATTTTGAAGTAGACTCTGCCGGTACGTCGGCCTATCATGTCGGGGAGTCGGCCAACAGCAAGAGTCAGCAGACGGCCAAGCAGCACGGCATTACCCTGCACTCAAAGGCCCGGCAGTTTGAGTCATTCGATCTTGACTATTTTGACCTGGTGCTTGCTATGGACCAGGAAAACCTGACAAACATAAATAGAATGAGAAACGATAGTACGGAAAACGTTGAAATCGGCATGCTCAGGGATTTCGACCCTGAACCCGGTGACGGAGAGGTTCCCGATCCCTATTATGGCGGAATCCAAGGCTTTGAAAACGTATTTCAAATCGTAAAACGCAGCTGTGTCAATCTGCTCGACCGGCTTGAACCCAATATCAAAAATAATTAAGAGTAATGCTGCCTGATAGCCTTCGTTCTGAAATAGCTGACAAGCTGGATTATAAAATCAGTTCGGTTTCCCGGGTTTCCGGCGGAAGCATCAATGAAGCCGCCAAACTTGACATAGAGGAAGTGGGCCCGGCCTTTCTCAAGTGGAACCGTACCGCAGACCCTGATATGTTTGAAAAAGAGGTGAGCGGCCTGAACCTGCTGCGGGATGCTGAAACGGGGCTACGGGTTCCCGAAGTTCTTTTGCAGGGCACCGTGAATGGAAGTACGGGCTACCTGCTGTTAGAATACATTGAGGATGGCCGCCCGGGAAATCGTTCTGCCCAAGACTTTGGTGAACAGCTGGCTTCCTTGCATGATCATCGCGGGGAGAGTTTCGGCCTGGATGAGGACAATTATATCGGGCGGCTGCCGCAGTCTAACAACCGGCACAGCGACTGGATAAATTTCTTTATCGACGAACGCATGGAGCCGCAGCTTCAGATGGCAATGAAATCCGGTAAGTTTGGATCTGCAATTATCGGGGCGTTTAATAACATGTACCGGAAGCTTGATGAGATCTTCCCCAAAGACCGGCCCTCGCTGCTGCACGGTGACTTGTGGGGCGGCAATTTTTTCTATGATACGGAAGGTACTGCAGTCATTTATGACCCGGCGGTCTATTACGGGCACCGGGAGATTGAACTGGCTTTTACCCACTTGTTTGGCGGCTTTTCTTCGGCATTTTACGAGGCTTATGATAAGGTCCTGCCACTTGAGCCGGGTTTTAAGCAGCGCAAGGACATTTATAACCTGTACCCCCTGCTGGTGCATACCAACCTTTTCGGCGGCAGTTACGCCCGCCAGGTAGAGGGAATTGTTACACAATTTAATTAAAAGTTATACCACTAAGTTGCACCAAGGTTACAAAGGCACACTAAGGATTCTTCGTGAACCTTCGTTCTTCTCCGTGTAACTTCGTGAAACAACATCAAATTTATGGCAAACTACAATCGCATTGTTTCCCTCGTCCCCAGCCTCACGGAACTGCTGGTCGACCTGGGCTTGAAAAAACAGCTTGTGGGACGTACCCGCTTCTGCGTGCATCCCAAAAACGAAGTAGATGACATACCTATCGTCGGCGGCACCAAAAACCCGCGCCTGGATAAAATCAGGGACGCGAATCCCGATTACATCGTAGCCAACAAAGAGGAAAACAAAAGAGAACATATTAATGAACTCCGGCAAGAGTTTGAAGTCAACTTAACCGACATTGCCACCATTGAAGACGCACTGATCACCATACACGAGCTGGGTAAAGAGCTGGGGGCAGAGGACGAATCAGAAAAGCTCATCCGGCAGATCAACGAGGTACTGGATGACATCCCGGAAGAACCGCCCCTGAGAACCGCCTACCTGATCTGGAAAGATCCTTATATGACCGTCGGGAAGGACACCTACATTCATAACGTCATGAAACACTGGAAGCTGGAAAACGTCTTTGGTGATGAAACCCGCTATCCGAAAGTCACTTTCTACGATATCACTGAAAAAGATCCCGAACTGATTCTGCTGAGCAGCGAGCCCTACCCCTTCAAGGAAAAACACCTCGCTGAGTTTGAAGAGGCGTTCCCGAATACGCGCATCCTTCTCACCGAAGGCGAGTGGTTCAGCTGGTACGGGTCTCATATGCTTCACTCTTTTAAGCGCCTCAATATCTGGAGAAAAGCCATTGCCTGATGGAAGTCCCGCTAAGCCGGAAGTACCGATTGAAAACAAATACCTCATTGCAAGGGCTAATGCTATAAAATCAGTGAATCATCGCCTAAAATATTGTACTATACGCAAAATACTTCCGTTGATGAATATCTAACAGACATACTACCTGATTAATGACCAACCGCATATTCATACTAACTCTATTTGGTGCTCTCTTCCTGATGGGCAGCGCGGGACTTCTTCATGCTCAAAACAACTCGGGAAAGGAGGTCTCGGAACGCGACCTTATTAATGGGGAGTCAGCCTACATCGAAGGGCTGCAAGAATTTGAAAATGCCAATTATGAACGGGCGCTGGATCTTTTTTCGGAAGCCTATGTAAAACTTCCTGAAAATGCAGGGCTCAACTATGCCATGGCCGACGCCTACCGGCAGATCGGTGACCTTGCAAATGCTTCCTACTATGGCAAGCAGGCGGTAGATCTGGAGCCTGATAACAAGTGGTATCGTGTGATGCTTGCAGGCATCTACCGGCAAGCCGGGAAGAACGAAGCGACAATTGAAGAACTCGAAAAGGCCCTGGAGTATCATCCTGAGGCCACCGAAGTGCTTGCCGAACTGGCGGATACCTACGCCTCATATGGCAAACTGCTCGAATCCAACAAGGCCTACACCAAACTGCTGAAGCTGACCGGTGAGAACATCAACATCCACCTCCAGAAACTGAGGAATTTCAATAAGCTGGGCATCCGCGATTCGGTTATTACCGAGCTGCAAAAAATTCGCGAGCTCGATCCTGACAATCTATCGACACTGCAGACCCTGAGCAACTTCTACCTGGAAATGGATAAAAAGGATGAGGCAAAATCGGTTCTGGAAAGCGCGCTGGAGCAAAATAACAGGGATCCCAAAACCCTCATCATGCTGGCCGACCTCTATGCCCAGGAGGCCAAATGGGATAGCGTCGGCACGCTGCTTGGCAATGTGGTTTCCGACCCCATCATCCCGGCCGATGCAAAGCTTACAGTCGCCCAGTATCTTCTTTCCCAATTTCAACAGAATTCAGACAGCCCCCGGCTGAAACAGGCTACCTCATCCATTATTGAAACCTTTACAGCCAGTGAGCCTGATTTCGCCCAGGCCCATGCGCTCGCTGCCGATTACTATAACAGCATCAGCGAAAATGGGAAAGCCCTGGAAGCCCTGGCCCGAACCAATGAACTGATGCCCTCAAACGACGGAGCCTGGATACAGCGAATGCAGCTTTTGCTGACTGAAGGCAACTACCGGGAAGCCATTGAAATCGGCGAGAAAGCCGAAGAAAACGTACCCCAGGATCCTTTCATCATGTATTTTTGGGGCAGCGCCTACCTGGCCGAATCACAAAATGCAGAAGCCGTCGACAAGCTGGAAAAAGCTTCCCGGCTGCCGGCCAGAAGGCCGTTGAAATCAGCAATTTATAATGCCCTTGGCGATGCCCATGCCGGACTTGAACAGTGGGAGGAGGCCTTCAGCACCTATGAACAGGCCTTAGAACTCGACCCCGACAATGACCTTGTGCTAAACAACTATGCCTACTTTCTCTCCCTGCAAGAGAAAGAACTGGACAAAGCCCAAACGATGGCACTGAAGGCCAACGAGCTCTCTCCAAACAATGCTTCCTATCTTGACACAGTTGGGTGGGTGTATTATCAGAAAGGCGAATACCAAAAAGCGGAAAAGTTTATACGGGCTTCACTGAATACCGGTGAGGCAAGCGCGGAAGTCATGGAACATATGGGCGATGTTCTCGATAAACTAGGTAAGGCCGAGGAAGCCCGGGAGTGGTGGAAGAAGGCTTATGAGAAAGACACGACCCGAACTCATCTTAAAGATAAAATTTCACGCTAGACGGTGTTTCATATTCTTAAAAATAAATTTCTATACCTTTTGCCCCTGCTGGTACTTCTCACCGCTGCATGCAGCACTTCGAAAGAGACCGCCGGGGAACCCGGGTTTACTACCACTTCGGTAGAGGCAACGAAAATTACCCGTAGCCTGCCCGATTATTCGAGCTCGTTGAGCACCCTGAAAG
>DATFJD010000356.1:0-4750 GCA_035269475.1 Halalkalibaculum sp. | reverse complement strand
ATAAGTTAAATTGTACTTCTCCTGCAGGTCCTGCATCAAATTGACAATTTGCGCCTGCACAGATACATCCAATGCAGAGACCGGCTCATCGCAGACCAAAAACTCCGGCTCAATGGCAAGGGCACGGGCAATGCAGATACGCTGACGCTGTCCTCCGGAAAACTCATGGGGGTACCGGTTTGCAAGTGCAGGTTTCAGACCCACATCCTTTAACAACTCAGCTATCCTGGCTTTGATCTCACTATTGTTCATTAGTTTGTGGGCTCTTATCGGCTCACTTATGCTTTCACCTATGGTCATTCGCGGGTTTAGGGTTGAGTAGGGATCCTGAAAAATTATCTGTATTCGCTGGCGGATAGGCCTTAATTCTTTTTCATCCAATTCGGTTAGATTAATTCCATCAAACACCACCTGCCCTTTGGTAGCTTGATGCAGTTGCACAATCGTAAATCCGGTTGTCGATTTTCCGCAACCAGATTCACCTACTAAACCTAGGGTTTCTCCGCGATATATATCCATTGAGACCCCATCGATGGCATGTACAACCCCCGACCTCTCGCCAAAGGCTCCCAGCTTTACAGGAAAATGCTTTTTTAAGTCTTTTACCGAAAGAACTACCTCATTCTTCTGCTGTTTCATTTCTCTACCCCGTTTCTCGTGTCTACCCAACAAGCTGTTTTATGTCCGGATTCTTCAGACTCCCCGGCCGCTGTTAATAAAGCCGGATTTTCTTTCCAGCAGCGTTCTACGCTGAAAGAACAGCGTGGTGCAAATGGACAAAACTGCGGTTTTTCAAGCAGATCCGGAGGGGAGCCGTCGATAGAGGATAGCCGGGATACAGCCGATCCGCGTAACTTGGGAATACTTTTTAGCAGCCCCATAGTATACGGATGCCGTGGTTTCTGATACAAATCATCCACCGAAGCTTCTTCCACAATATAACCCGAATACATGACTACAATTCGATCTACCATCCCGGCAATAACTCCCAAATCATGGGTTATCAGGATGATTGAAGAGTCCAGTTTCGATCTAATATCTTTAATCAGCTCGATAATTTGCGCCTGGATAGTTACATCTAATGCGGTTGTCGGTTCATCGGCGATCAGAATTTCAGGGTCACAAGTAAGGGCCATTGCAATCATGACCCGCTGCCTCATCCCACCGGATAATTGATGAGGAAATTCGTTGAGACGTTCTGTAGGATTTGAAATACCGACCAAATCCAATAACTCTGCGCTTCTTTTTAATGCATCTTCTTTGGAAAGCTTATTATGATATCGCAACGCTTCTATCATTTGTTTGCCAATTTTCATCACCGGATTCAGGGAGGTCATGGGGTCCTGAAAAATCATTCCGATTTTTTTACCACGAAGGTGCTGAACTTCTCGCCTACTCATTTTACGGATATCTCGGCCGTCAAACAGTATTTCACCGCTTTTAATGGTAGCTGCCGGGGGAAGAAGGTTTACAATACTCAGCATGCTGACACTTTTTCCGCATCCGCTCTCTCCGACGACCCCCAGCATCTCTCCCTTACGCAATGAAAACGAAACTCCGTTGACCGCATGAATTGTTGTTTTCCGCTGTTTGAAAGTTGTCTCAAGGTTTCGTACTTCTAATATAGTTTTCAAAAGTCTCTCCTGTTATTCTCTGCTCTAATCCCATTGTCTAGGGTTAAATGCGTCATTCAGCCCATCACCCAGAAAACTAAATGCCATTGTTACTACCGCCAGAACCCCAGCAGGGGCGGCTAAAATATGGGGATGCAAGTGCCATACCCGCAAGCCGTCGCTTATCATATTCCCCCAACTGGGCATTGGAGGGCGTACCCCTACTCCTAAAAAGCTGAATGCAGATTCCAATACCATCGCCTCACCTAGTATGGCGCTGAAGAGTACTATCACCGGTCCCATTGCATTCGGAATTATGTATCTGGTGAGGATACCGAAGGTCGACACACCGGCAGCTCTGGCTGCGGTAACATAATTCTTATTTCTTATCGATAAAATCTGTCCCCTAATAATTCTGGCTGCCTTCGGCCACTTAATAAGTGCCAGCGAACCAAATACCAGAACAAAATCTACCCAGATAGTTTCACGAAATATCGTATTTTTGGTTTCCAGGTATTGCGTTTCCATCCAACGCATCAATGGCGGTTTTAACGAGGCATTGATAACAACTACCAGCAGCAGAGAGGGTATCGACATGGTAAGGTCGATTAACCACACTATAAAGGCATCGATTTTACCACCTACATACGCTCCAATAGCTCCGACAGCAGTTCCAATAATGAAACTAATTACGGTGATAGATATTGATAATATTACAGCAGTTCTGGCACCGTAGATAACCCGGCTCAACACATCCCGTCCTAAATCGTCGGTCCCAAAGGGATGCTCCCAGGATAAGCCCTGATTCCGCATTTCTAAATTTTGCGAGAGGAAATCGTGGGGTGTAATATATGGCCCAAACAGAGCTATGAATATCAACAGAGTTATAATTATCAGACCAACTACTGCTCCCTTATTGGCGATTAGACGTAAAAAAGCATCCTTTGCAAGACTTTCAGAGGGGGTCGCATCCAGCGACTTGATTACATCCTCTTCAATGTTAGTAGTCGTATTCACAGTTTTTATCTTCTCTTTCATGCTTCCTTAATCTCCTTCTTACTCAGTGCCCGCGGATCTAATAGGGGAAACACAATGTCAACTAAAAGATTGACGGTGAGCACCACTGTTGAACCGATAAAGACAAGTGCGAGTATGACTGGATAATCCGAAGAGGTAATAGCGGTTACTGCCAACTGCCCCAGTCCGGGTATTCCAAAAACTGTTTCTATTAATACCGCATTATTCAACATATTAATAACTATCAAGCCTAACTGACTAACTACAGGGGTTAGGACCGGACGCATAATATGACGAATCACAATGCTTAAACTCGGAATTCCCTTTGAACGGGCAGTCCGGATAAAATCCTCGCTCATAACTTCCAGTACTGCCGCACGAGCCTGTCGTATAATAAGTGCCATAGGGGTTATAGCTAAAACCAGCAGGGGCAGTATCACCATGGAATCGAATAATCCATGCCATCCGTAGGGGACATCCATTATATTCAAACCCTTTACAAACAACATCATGAGCAATGGACCGGAAACAAACACGGGGACTCCCCACACCCCCAAAGCAAAGGCGGAAATGACATTATCCAGCCAACGGTTATGGTGTAACGCGGCAATAACACCAAGAGCTGTTCCAAGCACAGCTAAGAGTGCTGTTGCAGCCAATCCAAGCTGCAATGTAATAGGAAATGCATTCGCGATAATACTACCGACGGAACGGCCACTGGTAAGGGAGTTACCAAAATCTCCTCGCAGTAAGTGCAGCACATAATCACCAAATTGCACTATAAACGGTCGGTTCAATCCTGCAGATTCCCGCATGGCTTCGATACGCTCCGGGTTATATGCAACATCCCCGGGGGCGCGCAGGAAAATGAGTTTAATCGGGTCTCCGGCGCCAAAGAATGCCATTGCATACACTATAAGAAGCACCGCCAGAACGGTTGGTATCCATCGCAATAATCTATTTATTATATATTTCCACATGTGTTCTCCAAATAAATAAAGAATTTTCTAGCTCAAGTGCCTGCAAAGGTACCCACTTTGGAAACAATCTCAGCTAATCTATAGGAAGGTGCAGGCTTTTACCCCCGCACCTTCCAACTTTACTCTTCTTTCTAGTCTATTATTGTTATTGAGCCATCTCAGCTTTCAGCTCTTCGTCAATGTATACCGCCCAGGGCTTAATAACCTGCCAGTCATCATTTTTCTCAAAGTTTTTGACCCAAGGCATTGCCCATTTAGACATGGTATCGTAGCGGTACGGAATGTACTGCCAGTCATCACGGAAGATCCTCTGAGCCTTTTGAGCCAGCTCGATTCTCTGTGGATCATCTACCGACTTGGTTGCCGCTTCTTCCAACAGTGCATCGATTTCGGTATTACTATATCCGCCCATCTTTCTCTCTGCATTACCTGAGGAAGAGTGAATCGAACCCATCAGATAGGAGACCATATCGGGAACTCGGGTACCAACGTCATCACGAAAAACCTGAATACTTCCCTGATCGGGACCTTCATAGCTGTCAATAGCCGGTTTCATCTCGGTACCTTCGATTCCAAGCACCTGACGCCATTGCTCAGCAATGTACTGTGCAGCTGCTTCATGGGAAGGATTACTAACTCCTACAAACATTATCTTCGGAAGGTTTGCAGCATCGCCGTAACTCGAGGCAGCCAGAGCTTCACGGGCGGCTTCAGGGTCGAAACCATAAGGCTCAAAATTGGGATCAACACCTTCCACCTTGTTGACTACCTGTGTAGCAGGCTTGTGGGGTCCATCCGGGAAGGCTACTCCAAACATCTCTTTGGTATCTACCGCTAGGATAAGTGCCTTTCGTACATCCGGATCGTCCATCGGTGCTTTGGCGGAATTCAACCAGAACTGGTGGCCCTTGGCCAGCATTGCACCATCGGCAAAATCTTTTCCTAAGTCCTGGATCATGGTAGGGGTATTGAGCTCGGTATGGGCGTCCATTTGTCCGCGCTGCAGCATCATGGTTGAGGTTTGAGCGTCCTGAACCGTATTTATAACTATTTTATCCAACTTAGGTTCGGGACCAAAAAAGTTTGGATTCTTTACCAGCACGATTTCACCGGTGTTCAGGTTCATCTCTTCGGGCATGA
>DATFJD010000355.1:0-9211 GCA_035269475.1 Halalkalibaculum sp. | reverse complement strand
GTTTAATGAGCTGCCCATTTGGCTTATTCGGTTTCTATCAACAATATACTGAAGCTCGGGCGTGGGAGAGGTTCTGCCGTTATCTACGGAAATGACATCCGGATCCTGCATCAATACATTTTCGATTTTGTTAGATATGGCCTGTAAGACATTTACGTCCGGGCCGACCAGGCTTAACCGTATGCCACTGCCGAAGGAGCCAAAACCTCCGCCACCGCCTCCGCGTATGTTCACTTCAACGCCCGGTGCCTGTAGCTGACGGCGCAATTGAGAGGAAAACTGCGTAGTGCTGACCTCCCGCTCGCTCTGGGGTATGAGGTTTACAGTCATAGATCCGATATTGGTCTGGGACGAAAAGCGCCGCTGGCCGATGTTGTTGATTACCGTTTCTACCTCCGGCATATCCTGCAGCTGCCTGCTGAAGTTCCTCAGGGTTTCAGCGGTCTTAACGAGCTTGGTACCTGAGGGGAGCTCTACACTTATATTAACAGACCCGCTGTCTCCTTGCGGAAAGAAATCGCTCTCCAGATTTTGGTAAATAAGATAGGAGCCCCCGATTATGGCCATGACAAAAATAACGGCCGTCCATTTTCTGAACATAACCCATTCCAGGCTCAGTGAATACCATCGTTCCATTGTCTTGACGATGCGTGCCGTAAGGTTCTCTTTCTGAAATTCCGTCTTATTCAAAATCAGCAGGGAGAGTACCGGTACCAGAATGATGGATGCGAGGAAAGAGATGGCTATGGCAATACTGATGGTAATGGCGAATTCTACAAAAAACTGTCCCTGTATGCCTGATAGGCCGATAATAGGGGTGAATACACCCAGGGTAGTAAGCGTTGCCCCCAGCAGCGCACCGATTACTTCATTGGTGCCCTCCAGGGCTGCCTGGAACTTGGGTACCTCTTCTTCAAGTTTCCGTGCAATGCTTTCAGAGACCACAATGGCATTATCCACCAGTAGTCCGATAGCCAGTGCCAGTGCCGTAATGGTTAGGATGTTCAGGGTAAGGCCCGCCGCATACATGGCGGCAAAACTCGCGGTTACCGATACGGGAATGGTTGCCGCAACAACGAAAGATATCCGCCATCCCCCCATCACAATGAAGAGAATGATGATCACTACAATCAGGGCCGCAAGAGCCGACTGAGTGAGGTTAGAGATGGAGCTTTCAATATTTTCGCCGTCATTGGTCAACACCTCCAGCGATGCCCCGGCAGGCAGCCCCCGGTTGATATTTTCAAGCTCCTGTATTACGGACGAAGTTACATCAAGCGTGTTGGCATCCGATTTTTTCTGCACCTCCATGGTCACGCTGTTCTTGCCATTGATCTCTACAAGCGTGTTGATATCCGCGAAACCGTCTTCAACTTCTGCAACATCCTTAATCCGAATCGGTATGCCGTTTTCGGATTTTTTAATGATGGTCTGCCGGATATTTTCCACATTCTGAAACATCGATTCGGCCCGGACGCTGTAGCTGTTTGTGCCGGAAATAATGCTTCCTACCGGCACCTCCACATTATTGTTTCGCAGTGCCCTCTCAATATCTGCGGGAACCATGCTGTGCTGCGCCAGCGACATGGGGTCTACATTTACGAAGATTTTGCGTTCCAGTCCCCCGCGTGTATCTGCAGAGGCCACTCCGGGCAGGCGTTCGATTCTGGGTTCGATAAACTCCACCCCAAGCCTGCGCAGTTCATCCAATCCCTGGTTGGTCGCCTCAAGGCTGAGCCGCATGATGGGGAAGTTTTCGGGGTCGAACTGAAAAATGACGGGCTCGGAAGCCTCCGCCGGCAACTCGTTTCTTATTCTGCCGATAGCCTCCCTCACTTTAAGTTCCGTATTACGGATATTGACCCCGTTTTTAAGTCGTAATATGATAAAGGCACTGCCCTTGCTGATATTTGACTCAAGCTCTTCTATCCCTTCAATGGACGATACGGCACCTTCAATCGGATCAACGATGATGCGGGCGATATCTTCGGGCGCAACATTTCCATAGCCGGTGGATATAGCCAGGATGGGAATATTAAAAGAAGGGTAGAGCGTGACCTTAAGTTTAGTCAGGGAAAAGGCACCGAAACCGATCATGATCAGCGTGATCATGATAACGGTGATGGGCCTGTTTAAAACTCTACCGGCGACAGTAAACTTTTTCATAATGTGTAACTTAAATCATGAAACATTTTTTTGCAGTATCCAGACTCATATTTAATCATTAATGAGCCTCGGCCAGTTCGGTATCCCGGATCGGATCAATTTTATGCACGGAATCAAAGCCCAGTCGGTCAACGAGAGAATTAATGATATTGTACATGCAGGGTACCACAAATAACATCAGCAGGGTAGACATGGTAAGCCCACCGATTACTGTCCGTGCCATCGGGCTCCAGGTTTCAGAACCTGATCCTATTTCCAGTGCCAGCGGTACCATGGATAATATTGTGGTAAAGGCAGTCATTAAAATCGGCCGCAATCTCCGGGTGGCGCCGGTTACGATAGCTTTGTGGCGGGTTAAATCCCGGGCCTGCAGTATTTTAATATAATCAATCATAACAATACCGTTGTTTACCACGATACCCGAAAGTAGTATCAGTCCAACCATGGAGGTTACGCTTATGGAGGTTCCGGTAGCCCATAGCATCACCAGAACGCCGGTCAGGGCCAACGGTATGGTCAATATGATAATAAACGGTTCTACCAGACTCTCAAATTGTGATGCCATCACCATATACGTTAGAATCCCGGCTATCATAAAGGCGATCATCAGGTAGTTGAAGGATGCCGCCTGGTCTTCGGCAGAACCGGCTATCTCGTATCGGTAACCCTCGGGCCATTCAATTTCATTCAGGCTGGCACGCGTTCTCGCCGATGCGGTTCCCATGTCTATATCGGAAAGATCGGCCGTGACTTCGGTAACGCGCTCCTGGTTTATGCGCAGAATATTCGTCGGGCCGCTAAAGCGCTCAATGCGTGCCAGGTTGCCGAGCGGTACAAAGCCGCCGTCCGGCGTTTCTATCTGTAAATTGGTTAAATCTGTGGTCTGTGCCTTATCACCGGGCTTTAGCTGAACCAGTACTTCAAACTCAATACCCTGGTCAACATAGGTTGTGGCCAGGTTTCCTTTCACGGCGTTGCTCAGTGCATTGGCTACCTGCGAGGTCGACATTCCCAGCCGGGAAATGCGCTCCCGGTCCATGCTTACCCTCAGCTCGGGCCGCCCTTCATCGGCGGTACTGAATACATTCACAATGCCATTGATATCTCTTAGCCGCTGCTTAACCGCATCGGAGATGTCTTGCTTGGTTTGCGGATTATATCCATATATCTGTACGATGAGGCCGTTTTCTCCTTCCGGGCTCAGGGGATCTTCCCGGACCTCCTTAATTTCAGCTCCCGCTACGCTTTCAAGTTCAACCAGAAGGTCACTGACAATATTTGCCTGTGACCGGCTTCTCTCCGACTGGGGTACCAGTTCCACGCGGACTGTACCCTGGTAACCGCCCGGGTTGTCTGCTCCTTCGATGCCTTCCTTATCTCCAAAATCAGATACGATGAGCCGTGCTTCGGGCACCTCTTCATTGATGATGGACTCTACCTGTGTGATGGTTCGCTCCAGCTCGAAAAGGCTGACTCCCGGCTCACGCTGCACATCAAGTGTGAAGGCATTTTCATCAACCCGAGGAAAAAATTCTCCGCCAAGGGTATAGAACAGGGGAAGTGTGAGTACGAACAATACAAAAGCTGACATAACAACCGTCCCGCTGCGATAAACAAAACCGTCGAGTGTTTTACGGTACCACTCTTCCAGTCTGTCAAGTGCATTGGTAAATACCGGGCCGACGGTATTTTTGAAAAAATGGCCTGTTTTTTCTCCTATAACCTTAAACAGCCTGAAGAGAGGATAAATAAGGGCACCGATCAGCAGGAGGGGTGAAGCCAGTATACGCTTGTAAATACTCCCGCGACTCCATTCCAGTAAACGTCCCAGGTATGATTGCGATGCTTTTTCTGCGGTTTTTTGACTAAGCAGCTGTGAGCTCATCATAGGGATGAGCGAAAGCGCTACAATGGATGAGACCGATAAGGCAAAGGAGATGGTCAGGGCAAGATCCCTGAACAGGAATCCGGCTATGCCGGGCACAAAGAGTATAGGAATAAAGACTACCAGGGTGGTAAGGGTTGATATCACCACAGGTACGGCAACTTCCTGTGCGCCGAATATGGCCGATGATTTGGCGTCCTTGCCTTCTTCCTTGAACCGGAAAATATTTTCAAGCACTACTACAGCATCGTCCACTACAAGACCCACGGCAAGGGTAAGCCCGGAAAGGGAAATGATGTTGAGACTCAGTTCAGCCCAGTCCATGATACTGAAGGTCGCGATAATGGAAATCGGAATAGAAATGGCGATAATAAGTGCCGAACGTGAGCTGCGCAGGAAAGCCAGCAGAATAAGAACTACCAGGATCACGGCCTGAAGGCCGGTCAGCAGTAGGTTGTCAATCGACATTTCAATAAAGTTAGCTTTATTGGTCAACACATCGATTTTAACATCATCCGGGATAATTTCCTGTAGATCCTCAATGCTGCCGACTACCTGGTTGGCGGCGGTAACCACATTGGCATCGCTTTGGCGGTAGACATTTAGTATAACCCCGTCTTCGCCGTCTACATGCACATTGCCTATGGGTTGGGCAACCCCGTCCTCCACTTTTGCTATGTCTTCGAGCAGCAGCGTTTGTCCGTCGCGAACGGCAATAATGGTGTTCCTTATTTGGTCGACATTCTTGAATTCCCCGATAGTGCGCAGTGAATAAACCGTATTACCTTCAATGAGTTCGCCGGCCGGCACCTGGATGTTTTCTTCCCGGAGTTTATTGGCTACCGTCGATATACTCAACCCGTATGATCGAACCTGTTCGTTGCTAAGCTCAATGTTTATCTGGCGTTCATAGCCTCCTGAGGTTTCACTCGAGGCAATGCCCGGTATTCGCTCCAGGCGCTGTTCGAGCTGCTGCTTTGCAATGGTGCGCAGTTCACGCGGACTTCTGATGGAAGAGGTCAGCGTCAATACGACAATGGGTTCCTGGTTTGGGTCGTAAGAAAAGACGATGGGTTGTTCGGCATCATCCGGAACCCTTCGGCGGACGAAATCAAGCTCTTTGCGTACATCAGATTCTGCAATATACAGATCGGTGCCCCAGTTGAAATTCAATTTCACAACCGAAGCTCCCTGGCTTGATAAGGAACGGACTCTTCGAACCCCGCTGATACTGCCTACCGCCTCCTCAATGGGGCGGGTAATGAGCGTCTCCATATCTTCGGGAGCCACACCCTCATAGGTTGTATAAACGGTAATGGTGGGGAAGGAGACATCCGGGTACAGGTTGAGGCGCAGGTTTGAAAGACCGAACAGGCCAAAGCCTATTACGATCAAACTGATCATAAAAAAGGTAACCGGGCGCTCAACTGCTTTTCGTGCTAAAGCCTTCATATGCTAAAAAATCTAATCGTTTGTATTCGTTGAGCTGGTGTCGGTGGATGCGTTTTGCCTTCGTTGCTGCCTCTGCTCTCTGCGAGCCTGTCGCGTACTGTCGTCAGCATTCTGCAGTTGCTGACGGCTCCCTTCACGACTTAGATTTTCAGCATTCTCGATTGGGACCTCGGGTGACTCGCGAAAGGGGCTACCGGTTGCGACGCGTACTTTAGAGCTGTCTTCGAGACTATTCTGACCGGTGACCACGATTTGGTCTCCTGCCTGGAGTCCGCTACTTATCTCAACCCTGTCTCCCTGTTCAATACCGAGCTGAAGGTCACGCTTCAAGGCAACAGAATCATCCTGTACAACAAAAACCGAGTAGGTACGGCTGAGCTGTATGGTATTTGATTCGGGTTCAATAAGCGTCTGTACGTTCTCAACGAGGGCGGATCGGGGTATTACAACTGCCTGCTCGCGGGTTTCGACATTGATCACGGCTTCAACCAGCACACCCTGGAAGATTGAGCTTCCCTTTTCAGTGAGTGAAATCACCACTTCACCCAGGCCGGTAGTCGGATCAAGCCTCGGGCTTATACGTGAAACCCTTCCCCTGGCGGAACTTTCTCTCTGGTTGGACAGCCGAAAGGTAACGGGCTGGCCTACGTCGGCAGCCTGCCACTCTTCAAGGGGCAGGTAAACCCTGGTTTCGTAACCGGTGAGATTTGCAATTTCATAAGCTACCTGTCCGGTAGAAGCGAGGTCTCCTTCTGCCACACTTCTGTTCAAGACAACGCCATAGACTGGTGATCGAATAACGGTGTTCTCCAGGTTTTCCCTGCTCTGGGTAAGGTTTGCGGTTGAGGACTGCAGCTGAGCCTTGCTGTTCTGATAGGTAGCCCTGACATTGTCAAATTCTGTTGAGCTGATCAGGTCACGCTCGTACAGCTTCTTTTGACGTTCAAACTGAAGGCTGTCACGCTGAAAGGCGGCCCGGCTCTGCTCAAGGCTTGCAAGTGCCTGCTGGTACTGGTCTTCAAAAGGGACATCATAAATTTTTGCCAGTCGGTCTCCCTGGCTCACCGTATCTCCCAGGTCGGCATATATTTGGGTAATTCTATTGGTAACCTGTGGTGTAACCTGTACGATATCCTGTGCCTTGATATTACCGAATGAGCGAATTTGCCGGGATATGTCTTCACGTTCTACGGTAATGGTTTCTACACTGGTCGCCTGCTGACCGCGCTCTCCTCTCTGAAAAGGGCGTGATTCGGAACTGCCTCCGCACGCCTGTAATAAAATTAAAGACCCTAAAAGAATACTTAATGGAATGTGTTTCACAATGATAGTTTAATTGTTCAAAAAGTTAAAAGGAGGAGTGGTACGTGAAATTTAGTTTGATGATTCACTAAACCTGAAAAAATGTTTATTCGTTGGCCTATTTTAAAAAGTTTTTACACCTCTTGGCAGGTTTAAAGTTTGATCTCATTAATTAGATGCCAACAGTAAAGGAAACTTGCGTTCTCCTTAAAAGTAATAGCAGAATTTTTTATCTTTGAGATTAGCCAACTAAAATAATAAGCCATCCACAATCATGAAATTTTTTATTGATACTGCCGATCTGGAAGAAATTGAAGAAGCAAACAATTTAGGGGTACTCGACGGCGTCACAACAAATCCCAGTTTGTGTGCAAAAATTGGGGTTGCCGACTTTGAAGGACATATAGCAAAAATTTGTGATATGGTTGACGGCGATGTGTCTGCCGAAGTAGTATCAACAAGTTATGACGACATCATGCCGGAGGCTCGGAGCCTTGCAGCCATAGCCGATAATGTGGTTGTAAAGGTGCCGCTTATCAAGGATGGCATTAAAGCGATCAACGCTCTTACTGAAGAGGGCATCCGTACCAACTGCACCCTCTGCTTTTCCGCAACCCAGGCATTGATCGCGGCTAAGGCCGGCGCCACTTACATTTCTCCGTTTATCGGTCGCCTGGATGACATTTCTGAAGACGGCATGCAGCTGATCGCTGATGTGGTTCAGATCTACGAAAATTACGGCTATGAAACTGAAGTATTGGCAGCCAGCATTCGCCACCCCATGCATGTGCTCGAAGCAGCCCGCCTGGGTGCCGATGTGGCAACCATGCCGCTTAAAGTGATTGACCAGCTGCTGCACCACCCGCTGACCGACAGCGGACTGGAACGCTTCCTGTCCGACTGGGATAAACTCCAGGAAGAGATTAAAACTCCAGCCGAATAGGAAATAGGAGCAGGTCTAGTTAAAATTTTTAAACCCGGGTACGTTACGGGCCCGGGTAAGCTGTTCAAAAGCGTAGGCTATTTCTATCAGTTCCGGTTCGCTCCACGCCCTTCCAAAAAATGAAACCCCGATAGGCAAACCGTCAATACTGCCCATGGGGACAGTGATATTCGGGTAACCGGCTCGTGCCGCCGGTGAACTGGAGGAGACTGAAAAATTATCGCCGTTTGTCAGGTCCGTTTTCCAGGCCGGTCCGCCCGTCGGACTCACAATAGCATCCAGATTGTTTTCATCCATCACTTTGTCAATACCCTCTTCGCGGGTGTACTTTAGCATGCGCTCAAGTGCCTCGGTATATTCTTCTGATTCCAGATCCCCTTTCTCACTGGCTGTTATAAGCAAGTCATGGTCGAAATAATGCATTTCTATGGAATCGGCCAGGGTTACCTTAACTAGTTCTTGCATATTTTCAACGGGTGCATCTTCACCTAATGAATCGAAATATTTGTTGAGCCCGTCTTTGAATTCATATAGCAGCACCTGGAATGAATCACCGCCCACATTTTCTTCCGATATTTGCTCCAGCTCTACAATGGTTGCACCGCGCTCTTCCAGCATACGCACGGTTTCATACATCAGCGTATCCACGCGGTGGTGATCGCCGAGGGGCCCTTTCCAGAAGCCTATCCGTTTGCCTTCCAGCCCGTCTTCATTGAGAAACTGTGTGTAGTCGGTGTGGTAATTCCCTTCACTGGCTGCTGTCTTGGAGTCTGCTTCATCAACGCCGACCATGGTGCCAAGTGCAATAGCCGCATCTCTTACTGTACGGGCCATTGGTCCGGGGGTATCTTGTGTAAAAGAAATCGGAATGATGCCGGTACGGCTGAGTAATCCGACCGTGGGTTTTATGCCGACCAGACCGTTTGCCGAAGACGGGCAGGTGATGGAACCGTTGGTCTCTGTACCGATGCCGAAGACGGCCAGGTTTGCCGAAGGAGCTACTCCGGGTCCGGAGCTGGAACCGCAGGGATTCCGGGTGATATCGTAAGGATTATGGGTCTGCCCGCCCAAACCACTCCAGCCGCTGGATGAGAAGCTGCTGTGAAAATTTGCCCACTCGCTTAAGTTGGCTTTTCCTAGAATAATGGCACCGGCATCCCTTAGTTTCCCGGTGATAAAAGCATCCTCCGGGGGGATGGAACCTTCCATTGCTCTTGCTCCTGCGGTGGTAGGCATGTCATTGGTATCGATATTATCCTTCAGTACGATGGGGACACCGTGCAGGAGACCGCGTTTATTGCCTGCCTGCAATTCTTCATCGAGTTTTCGGGCGGTTTCCATTGCCTCAGAATTGATATAAATCATCGAATTGAGGGCAGGTCCGTTTTGGTCGATTTCTTCTATCCTCTGCAGGTACGCTTCCGTTACATCTGCTATGCTATAATTGCCGTTTTCATAGTTTT
>DATFJD010000354.1:0-4848 GCA_035269475.1 Halalkalibaculum sp. | reverse complement strand
CCAAGAAATACCATGCAGTAATTCATCGTGATGTTCCCTACCTGCGGGTATTTTTTCCCGTCAATAGAAAAACTGATCCTTCCACTCAACACACGTTTCAGACCGTCTTCATAGCCCACAGGAATTACTCCTACAAACCCGTCATGCGGCGCTTGCCAGTTAGCCCCGTAACTAACGGTCTCCCCTTTGGAGATCGGATTTACCTGCACTAGCTTGCTGGTCCAGCTCAGCGCCGGTTTTAAATTTTGAATTTCGGTGCCGGCGGGTGGATACCCGTAAATACCGATGCCGGGACGAATTAGGTCAAGTGCCGTGTCATGGTAAAAGCAGGCTCCGCCGGTGTTGGCAATATGAGTAAGCAGCTGGTCGGGAAAATAGCTGCTGATCTTTTTGAAACGCCGGAGCTGATTCTCAACCATTTCCGATCCCGGGACATCCGAAGTAGCAAAATGTGAGTATATGCCCGAGCAGATAAGCGCAGAGTGATTCTCCATCTGCTCAAAAGCTTCTTTGGCTCTCCCCGCCGGTATTCCAAGGCGCCCCATCCCTGTATCAAAATTCATGTGATATTCCGTCCCCGCAGGTAAAAGGTCGAAATGACTCATTTCACTGACTGTTGCTGTCAGGTTGAAATTGGCATAAAGGTCTGCGGTTTCACTGTTGGGCACGCCAAAAACGAGAATAGGCAGATCAATGCCGTGATCACGCAATTCAATGCCCTCATCTACAGAATTGACGGCAAACCAGTCAACCTCGCCCTGCAGAGCTTCAGCTATTTCCCTGCTTCCATGGCCATAGGCGTTCGCTTTGATGACCGGCATTACCTTGGTTCCGGTACCGGCCCGTTGTTTGATCACCTCAAGATTATGCCGAATAGCAGGGATATCGACCGTCAGTACAGAATCTCTTTTCAATGGAGTAGTATAGTCATTCAAAATGAGAACCAGTTTTTCTTTTTCAAATCCTTTAACAGTACATTTGCCGCATTATAACCTGCAGCACCGAAAACACCGCCCCCCGGATGACAGGAAGCTGAGGAAAGGTATAAATTTTCTACCGGTGTTTTATAGTTGCTCATCTCCGGAATAGGCCGGAACATGAACATCTGGTCAAAGCTCATCTCAACATGCATCACATTGCCCTTCAGCAGCCCGTGCTTGCGCTCTATATCCAGCGGACTTTGAATATACCAGTCAATCAGTTTGTCCTTCATATTGGGAGCATAGCGCGTAACCACATCATAAATTTTCCGGGCCTCTTTTTCACGGATATCATCCCAGTGCAGGCCGTTTTGCAGTTCATAGGGGTGCCATTGCGCCCATGCAAACAGGGTATGTCCCCCGCTGGGCGCCACATCCTCATCAATTTCTGAAAAGGTCATAGCCAGTACCGCCGGATTTTCGGGCGGTTTCCCGTTCATATAGTCACCAATGGCATTGTTCATATACTGAACAGAGGGGGCCAGCAGCTGCATGCCTTTATGGACATGGGGATCGTCGGGACATGCGGTATATCTCGGCAGCTCTTCGACGGCACATCGTATTACCATGCCGAATCCGTTGCCGACATTTATGTTTTCAACTTTTTTGTACATCGAGGGTTCCAGATGTTCTTTCCCCACGAGTTTCATCATTGTAGTCTGTACATGCGCATTGGATACTATCTTATCCGCACGGTATTCTTCCCCGCCCTCGGTCAGCACTCCCACCGCCTTTCCTGACTCAATAAGAATTTTTTTAACGGGAGAGTCTGCAATGACTTTGCTGCCGTGTGCCCCCAGGTAGTTCGCCATGGCCTGGGTGAGCATACCGCTGCCGCCTCTTGGATGCTTGGCACCGCTCCGGTGCAGCATGGACTGCCAGCCTGCGAAATCGCCCGTAGCCGGGTGATCGGGTGTCGGGCCGGACTGTGCCGCAAACCACATGACGGCGGCCTTCATATGCTCATTTTCAAAAGCGTCGTCCACAACTTTTCCATAACTGCTCAGAATCTTCTGAAGGCTGCTCATCTGCTCTCCTTTCTTAAACATCGAGCCGTTTTTAATTTGCCCTCGCGCCATCTCGGTGATGATGTTTTTTCCTTTAGGCGGCACCATAAAGGTCTTCAGCACGCCTTCATTCACCCTTCCCCAAAACTCGACAAATTCACGATAGTTCTCTACATCTTCGGGCGCAACCTTTGCGATGGAATCCAGCGTGCGATCAAGGTCCTTGAAAAAATGTATGACCCCTTCCCCATCCGGAACCGGGTACGACATAATCGGGTCCATTTCAATATACTCCAGCCCGTATTGCTCAAGCTCCAGCTCTTCCAGGATACCGGTCTGGTGTATCATAATGTGCACGGAAGAGCCTACATCCATTCTGAAACCTTGAGGGAATTGCTCCGATCTGAACATCGTTTCTGTTGATACGGCGCCGCCGATGGTATCGCGCCGTTCCAGAACACAGACAGAATACCCTGCCTTGGCGAGGTAGCAGGCTGTAACCAAACCGTTATGGCCGGAACCGATAACTATAATGTCATATTTATTCATTGTGTAAAACCAAGTCTTTTAATAACATATTCGTTAAATTCACGTATCCAATCCAAGTGTGTAACTTTTAATTTCAGATTTTAAATCAACCCGGATGAAATTTTTTCAAACCCTGATTGCGGCAACCTTAGGTACTCTCATTGCCCTTTTTCTTGTATTCATCGTTTTATTTATCACCCTTTCAAGCACCTCTTCCGACCCGGAGCCCTATATAAGAGATAACACGGTATTGAAGCTGAAGCTGAGCGGAAACCTGCCGGCACAAACCAGTACCAACCCCTTTGATGAGCTCTTTAACCAGGCAGTGAATAATAAGGTGTCCCTTGAAACATTAAAAGAGAATCTTGCCAAAGCAGAAGTACACGATAAAATTCAGGGCGTATGGCTGGAAATCGATTTTATTTCAGAAGGCTGGGCCAACCTGGAAGAGGCACACCGCATGATCTCCGCATTCCGTGACAGCTCTGATAAATTTGTGTACGCCAGTACCAATGACCTGGGTTTAAATGAGCAGGGGTATTACCTGGCTACTGCTGCCGATTCAATCTTTTCCCCGCCGGAATCGTTCTTTGAATTCGACGGTTTCTACAATCAGGTCACTTTCCTGACCGGCCTTTTCGAAAAAATCGGCATTGAGGCACAGGTTAGCCGAAGCGGCAAATACAAGAGCGCCGTTGAACCCTATATCAGGAAGGATCTATCTGAGGATAGCGAGTATCAGCTGAGGGAAATTCTGAATAAGACCAGCGGTACATTTGTAGATGCCGTCAGCCGGAAAACCGGCAAAACCTCAGAAGAGATCAATGGGCTTATGAACTCCCAGCCAAATCTAAATTCCGGTTTCGGGTACAGCAACGGACTGATTGATTCCCTGATGTATACCGACCAGATTGAATCGCATATCAAAAAGCGGCTTGGCCTTGAAGAAACAGCCGGCTTGCAAACGGTCACGAACAAACGCTATGCCAGGGTGACAAGTGAGACGGCCGGACTGGAGGGTAACAATACCGATGATAGAATTGCCGTGATTTATGCCTCCGGGCCTATACTGCCTGACATCAGTTCAAATTCTCCATTTGATAACGAACAATACATCACCACAACCTTTTTTGAAAAACAGCTCGAAGAAGTTCGCGAGGATGACAATGTCAAGGCACTGGTAGTTCGCATAAACAGCCCCGGCGGATCCGGCAGCACCTCGGATGCTATCTGGCGCATGCTGCAGGAAACGAAAAAGGATATACCGGTAATCGTCTCTATGGGTCCCGTAGCAGCGTCCGGCGGATATTATATTGCAATGGCCGCCGACAGTATAGTAGCTGACCCTACGACCATTACAGGCTCCATCGGCGTCTTTGCCACCAAACTAAATACCAAGCAGCTGTTCAACGAAGAACTGGGAATTACCTTTGATGAAGTTAAGTCACATGACTATGCCGACTGGCTGCTGCCTACCAATGAATTTACGGATTCCGAAGAGAAAGCCTTTAATGACTATGTGAACCGGTTCTACGACACCTTTATCACTAAAGTAGCCGAAGCAAGAGGCATGACCAAGGAACAGGTCGACAGCGTGGCACAGGGACGGGTATGGACCGGTGAAGCGGCGAAAGAGCAAAATTTAGTGGACGTCCTTGGCGGAATGGATACGGCCATGAGTTTAGCCGCCGAAAAAGCCGGTATTCAAGAGTATGACGTGGTTACCTATCCCAAAGCCAAAGATCTGTATCAGCTGCTGATGGGATCTGCCGAGACCCGGGCAAGGGCCCTTATAGGAGAATCATGGTTTGGCACTCCTTATTCGCAGGATTTCGCCAGGCAGCTGTCTATACTCAAACAGCAGCGGGCACTGGCACTTTTTCCCTATGAAATAACCATACAGTAACATGAAGATAGGCCGCTTCTCCATTGAACAGCTGAGTGAGGGTCGATTTGAGATTTTTTCTGACGGAACCATCAACAGGGAGCCCGTAAATCAATCAGAGCAGGAAAGCAGCACACTGGGCAAATCCGGCGACTCGGCTCGCATTGGGATTAATCCCATCCTCATTTCGGATGAGAACTACAAAGTGCTGCTCGATACCGGCCTTGGCTGGGGCCTGGATGCGGGAAGCAGCTACAAAAATGTTTCTAACATTGCCAGCAATCTTGACATATTTGACCTGAAACCTGAGGATATCACTCACGTGATTCTTAGCCACCTGCACTATGACCATGCGGCAGGGTCATCATACACCAATGAGGAATCGGTAACCTGCGCAACATTTCCCAACGCGGATTATTATGTTCAGCGAAGAGAATGGGAATACGCT
>DATFJD010000353.1:0-4804 GCA_035269475.1 Halalkalibaculum sp. | reverse complement strand
AGAAGAAACCTATTCTTTGACTGATCAAATACGAAGAGCTTCACGGTCAATTTGTGTAAATATTGCAGAAGGATACAGAAAGCGTATTTATCCCAAACATTTTAAAAGTAAAATGACAGACGCCGATAGTGAATGTTCAGAAACTATGGTTTGGTTGAACTTTTCAAGAGACTGCAACTATATAACAGTAGAAGAATGTGATAACTTATACAAACGATATGAAGAAGTAGGCAAAATGTTTGGAAATATGATTAAGAATCCCAGAAAATTTTTGCCTAGAAATTAAAAGCAAATACTATTCTGCCTACTGCTACGGTCAACTGTCTACTTGATATGCCCAACTCAGAACTAAATCCTAAGAATTACAAACGTATCAGCCTGATAAACTGGCTTCTCAGTGTACCGCTTATCATTCTTTTTGCAGTTCCCTATCTAAGCATAGCTGAATTTATCAATGCCGATACAGGCATAACCTATGTGGGAGCCCTGCTGTTCTCCATTCCTTTCAGCCTGACCATTTTGCATGGGCATGTAACAATGGCACTGGGATCCTTACACCGCAACCACTATTACGAATGGCTGGAAGACAATACCCTAACCTATGGTTTGTTTTTCCATCCCATGTTTACCCGTACTCGGTTTCGGTTTATTTTACTGGTAATCAGTATTCTTGTCCTTGTCTTGGGTTGGGCGATTCAATATTGAATCTGTAGGGACGTAATACCTTACGTCCCTACAGGATATTTATATACCTAATACGCCTTTCCTTTTTTGATATCCTCCACCACGCTTGGGTCAAGCAAGGTCGAGGTATCTCCCATATCGTCGGTTTCTCCTGAAGCAACTTTTCTGAGAATGCGTCGCATAATTTTACCGGATCTGGTTTTAGGAAGCCCGTTGGTAATCTGAAGCTTGTCAGGTTTAGCTATGGGGCTGATGATTTTTGACACCAGTTCATTAACCTCTTTCTTAAAGGTTTCCGGATCACCGACGTCATCATCACAAATAGCAAACGCAAAGACACCCTCTCCTTTGATATCGTGGGGGTATCCAACAACAGCAGATTCTACCACCTTGGGATGCTCATCAATGGCATTTTCAATTTCTGCGGTTCCCAATCGGTGTCCCGACACGTTTAAAACATCATCCACCCGTCCGGTAATGCGATAAAAACCATCCTCATCTCTGCGGCAGCCATCGCCGGTAAAATAGTTGCCCGGATATTTGGTAAAATAGGTTTCCCGGTATCGCTCCATATCTCCCCATATACCGCGCGTCATGCCCGGCCATGGATGTTTAATCACCAGGTCACCCTGGGCTTCAGTTTCCTTAATTTCATTTCCGTTTTCGTCCATTAAGGCCGGCTGAATTCCCGGCAGCGGCAAGGTGGCGTAACCCGGCTTGGTCGGTGTGATGCCGGCAAGGGGTGAAATCATAATACCGCCGGTTTCCGTCTGCCACCAGGTATCTACAATCGGGCACTCGCCGTTTCCGATCTTTTCATCATACCAGTGCCAGGCCTCCTCGTTGATAGGCTCACCTACGGTACCCAGCACTTTCAGTGAACTGAGATCGTACTTTTCTACATACTCGATATCCTCCTTCATCAGTGCGCGGATGGCTGTCGGTGCCGTGTAGAAGTGAGTCACTTCGTATTTTTCACAAACCTCCCAGAAACGGCCCGGATCCGGATAGGTCGGGGTACCTTCAAATATGATGCCCGATACCCCATTCAGCAAGGGACCGTAAATAATATAAGAGTGTCCGGTAATCCACCCCGCATCGGCGGTACACCAGTACACATCCTCCTCCTCTATCTGAAATACATTCCTCAGGCTGTAGCTTGTGTAGATCATGTAACCCCCGCAGGTATGAACCTGTCCTTTAGGTTTGCCTGTGGAACCGGAAGTGTAAAGAATGAACAGCGGATCTTCGGCATCCATCTCAACGGCTTCATGTTTTTTGGATGCGTTTCGAATAAGCATATGCCACCATTCGTCACGTCCTTCCACCCAGTTGATGTCTCTGTTCGTGCGCTGACAGACGATAACTTTATCAACGGTTGGACAGCTCTCCAAAGCCTCGTCGGAAATATCTTTTAAAGGAACATGCTTGTCTCCCCTTCTCAGCCCGTCGTTCGTTATCAGCATCTTTGCGTCGCAATCCTGTATCCGTTCAGCCAGAGACTGTGCAGAAAATCCTGCAAAAACGATGGAGTGAACAGCCCCGATCCTGGCGCATGCCAGGGTTGCGATAGCCAGCTCCGGAGTCATCGCCATATAGATGGCCACACGGTCTCCTTTTTCGATGCCTTTATTCTCAAGCACATTGGCAAAACGGCAAACGTCTTCATGAAGCTGCCGGTAAGAAATTGTTCTGCGAAAGGAATCCGGGTGGTTGGGTTCAAAAATAAATGCCGTTTTGTTGCCCATGGTATCCAAGTGACGGTCCAGGCAGTTCTCAACAATATTTAACTTCCCGCCTTCGAACCATTTGACATTGCCTTCTTCAAAACTGCCGCTATGAGTTTTATCCCAGTGTTTGCGCCAGTAAAAAGTGCCGGCATATTCCTCCCAAAACTTTTCAGGATCTTCCACACTGTTCTCATATACCTCTTTATACTCGTCAAATGATTTTATATTCAGCCACATAGGTATTCCTTTTTGATGGAGTTATCATTAAATAGATGTTTACTGCTCTGTTATGTTAATTAATTCAGATTTATAATCAAGTTTAAAATTTAAATTTGAAGTGTTTCTTTTTATCCGGCCAAATTATATGTGCCGGAATACCGTTACTTTTCTTGTCAATTCAAAACGACCCCATAATAACTACATGAGCAGTACCGGCAGAAATGAAATTGAGAACTGGTTCTCCGAACAGAACTGGGCACCATTCGATTACCAATATGAAGTCTGGAATGCGGTACTTAAAGGTAAAAACGGCCTGCTCAATGCGCCGACCGGAAGCGGAAAAACTTTTGCCCTTTTCATGCCTGTGCTCATTAAATGGATTGATAAACACCCTCAAACGTACAAAGAACTTGCAGATAACGGCCTGCAGCTTCTGTGGATTACCCCGCTCCGGGCACTGGCAAAAGACATCGAACAGGCGCTGCAGCGGGTTGTCGATGAAATGGAAATACCGTGGGCCGTTGCCCGGCGAACCGGAGACGTCAGCACCCGTAAAAAGCAGGAACTAAAAAAACAGATGCCCGAGGTACTGATCACTACCCCGGAAAGCATGCACATTCTGATGGCGCAAAAGAACTATCCCCGCTATTTCAATGATCTGGATACTGTGGTCGTCGATGAGTGGCATGAACTGCTTGGTTCCAAAAGAGGCACGCAAACCGAGCTTGCCCTCTCACGGCTTAAACACCTGAAAAAAGATCTGCAGGTCTGGGGGATTTCTGCAACCATTGGCAATATGCACGAAGCACGGGACGTACTGCTTGGGTCGGATTCTGAAAGTGAACATTCGGTTATCATAAAAGCTGATGTCGAAAAGAAATTAGAGGTACACTCTGTGCTGCCCGATGATGTTGAAAAATTTCCCTGGTCGGGACATCTAGGTACCCGGCTGCTGCATAAAGTGATTCCTATCATAGAGAACAGCAGATCGACCCTCATTTTTACAAATACCAGGTCTCAATCAGAAGTTTGGTTCCAGAAGCTTCTGGATGCCAAGCCTGACCTCGCCGGCTCTATTGCGCTTCACCATGGTTCTCTGAGTAAAAAAATCCGCAACTGGGTGGAAGAATCACTTCATGAAGATATGCTGAAAGCGGTGGTCTGCACCTCCAGCCTCGATTTGGGAGTCGATTTTGCGCCTGTTGAAACCGTTGTACAGGTTGGAAGCCCCAAAGGGGTTGCCCGTTTCTTGCAGCGCGCCGGACGCAGCGGGCATCAGCCCGGTTCTACCAGCCGGATATACTTTGTGCCTACCAATGCCCTGGAACTCATTGAGGCTGCTGCCCTGAAGACGGCAGCTCTTAGCAAAACAGCCCTCGAGAGTCGAGATCCCATCCTGAAACCTTACGACGTGCTGATACAGTACCTGGTAACTCTGGGCATTTCAGATGGTTTCAAGCCTGATCTGCTCTACCAGGAAATAAAGAGCACTTTTGCCTACCAGGCCCTCAACGAAAAAGAGTGGAACTGGATTCTCGATTTCTTGATTACCGGCGGGAAATCCCTGACCCGCTACGACGAATACTCAAAGGTAGTTGAAGAAGACGGCCTGTATAAAGTAACAGACAAAAAAATTATCCGGCGCCACCGCATGTCTATTGGTACAATTGCCAGCGACACCATGATGAAGGTTAAATACCTGAAAGGGGCCTCATTGGGCGGTATTGAAGAGTGGTTCATTACAAAGATGAATCCGGGAGACACCTTCTGGTTTGCGGGAAGGGCCCTGGAGCTGGTTCGCATCAAGGATATGACCGCTTATGTTCGAAGGGCTAATACCTCTAAGGCAAAAGTACCCAGCTGGATGGGCGGACGAATGTCACTCTCCTCCAATATGTCTGCCCTGTTGCGCCGCAAACTGCATGAAGCCATTGACGGGTCAACAAATGACATCGAACTCAAAACCATACAGCCCATTCTAGATGTTCAGCAAGATTGGTCAAGCCTGCCCGATGAGAATGAGCTGCTGGTTGAGAAAACCTACTCCAATGAAGGATGTCACGTCTTCATCTATCCTTTTGAAGGCCGGTATGTGCATGAAGGTATGTCAGCCCTGCTGGCCTATCGCATTTCCAAGGTGCTTCCGATTACCTTTTCCATTGCAATGAATG
>DATFJD010000352.1:0-5048 GCA_035269475.1 Halalkalibaculum sp. | reverse complement strand
GAGTTCTGAAGCAGTTCCATAGCCTCTTTGCCTGAAAAGGCAAATTCAAGTTCAATGAGTCCGCTTCGAATCTCTTTTCTGAATTTTTGCCGGAACAGCATTTCCACATCCCGCTCATCATCTACTACTAAAAATTTCATGTCTGTATTCCTTACTGTTTATATCTGTGAATGATCAGTGTCTTGTTCTTTCTCCATTTTATGCTTTAGTACAGATATGATCTTGTACTATTCACCCATTTGAGTCTTTTGATGACAAATGTCATGATATCCGCCACGAAGTCTCGAAGACCCAAAGAATCACGAAGGGTACTTAATTGATAATATTGAGATTCGTGCGACCTCGGGTCTTCGTGGCAAAACTCACGGGTTCACCAACTGGCTTGGTAATTCTCTCACAGCCTCGCCATTATTCAACTACCGCTTGCCGCGGCGTAGTCACTGAATGAAACGTGAGCGGTTTTGTATGACAGCCCCAAATCCTTCTCTGCACGTTTGCCGCTATATACAAATCTGCGTGTCTCCTGAACCGGTTCGCTGTTCAGCATTCGTGAAATATCCGACACCTTCCAGCTCTCATTACTCAGGTAATATTGTCTACCGTGCAACCCGCCCTTCGTGGCTGCCCTGAAAATCCCATCCGCTACATCACGGACATCCACTATGGCAAATTCCATGTCATTATCATAAAGCATTTGCACAAATGGGTTGGGCGCAATCTTATGTTTGAAAAGATACTGCAGGCCCATGGATGTGGAATCATCCCGCTGGGAAAGAGCCGGCCCCATCACCCCAACAGGATACACGCTTACAATTTCGATATCGGATATCGGGTGTTCAGCAATAAATTTCTGGACAACCTGATCAGCATAATACTTGGCTTGGGCGTATGGATGCCCCTCTTCATTCAGGTGCGGTTCATCATTCTCAGTATAGAGATAGTCAGCCGGGCGTCCTTCAACCGGTAAAGGATAACCTGTATTAAATGCGGCAACGGAAGCTACTACCACCACTTGCTTTACCGTGCCGGATTCCTGGATGAGCGTCAGGAAATTCTCGGTACCCTTGATAGTCGGCTCAAAGAGCTCTTTTGTAGGATCTTTTACGTCAAGCTGAAATGGCGTCCCGCCGTGAACCACAATATCACATCCATCAATAAAAGCCCTTAGGGAATCGATGTCTGTCACGTCGGCCTGAACGATGGCCAGATTTTCTGCATTCTGAAGCTGATTTAGATGCTGATACTTTTTCTTTTTAGAAATATCCCTTGCAGACACCTTCACGCTGTAGTTCTCTTCGAGAAATCGTTTCGTGACGTAGCTGCCGATATATCCTGAACCGCCAATAATGCCTGCTGTTTTCATAGTTATGTGGATGTCTTGTTTATGTTTAAGGTTCTTTTTCCGCGCATTTGAAAAGTAAATTATGGTAACGGCAATATTTTGGACAATCCGCGCATATGTTTGGATTATTGGTGCAATTTGGATCGTTAATTCCGCTCTTTGTTTACAATTTTTAATTAACACCGGACAAATTTATTAAAGCCCCGAAACAAAGCCGTTCTCAAGAACTTCATTCCGGGGCTCTCTCTGTCTTGATTTATTCCATCTCCGCATCAGCAAGCTGTTTGGTATCTACGTACTGCTGGAACTGAGTGACCATGCCATCTTCAAACCACCAGATGTGGACGTGTTGTGCATTGATCGTCTTTCCGGTTGCAGCATGCGTTCCCTGATATCTTCCGGTAGCCAATACCATATCTTCACCAACCTCATATAGGGTTTGATCGGTGAGAGTAAATGTCTCCCATTCCTGTCCAATCCGTCCAAACACGCCTTCGGCTACGGCCTGAGGTCCTTCATATGGATTGCCGTCCGCAAGCGAATTGCTTTCTGCTTCGTTCCAGATGATCTCCGGTGAGAATGTTGCCAGTACGGCCCCACCATCTCCGACTGCAAAGGCATCATAGATTCCCTGAACGATTTCTATATTTGGATTAACGGATGGTGTCTGGCTGCAATTTGTCATAAAAATGGTGAGTGACAGGACAGCTACAGCTGAGAAAAAGCATTGTACTTTCTTATTCATAATTTTATCTGTTTGGTTGTTTTGAAGTTATTATCGAAAACCGGGTCTTACCATGACTAATGAGTTGCAAGCGGATGATTTTTATCCATTTGATTTTAAAGTTAGTTAAGGTTTCACAACGGTTTGGTGATTAAACGGCTGACTATGAAATGTCAATAAAGATACCTGATTAAATTCCGTCGTTTGAACCATTTATCATGAACACTATATCCCTCCTTAACGCATCCCTTTATGTTGTGAGCCATCTACAGAAATGCATTCACCTGTAATCCAATTGGCTCGCGGTGAGGCCAGGAATACAGCGACATCAGCAACCTCTTCCGGAGTTCCGAGCCGCCCGGACGGGATGCTTGACCTGGCCATCTCATAAAAATCGGGCTGATGTTCTTTTATATTAGCCCAGACTCCACCGGGAAACTCAATTGAACCGGGAGCAACAGCATTGGCGCGAATTCCCTGCTGAGCATGCATGACCCCCAGCTTTTTTGCATATGCAATAAGTGCCGCCTTTGCAGCGGTATAGCCGTAATCAGGGACCGGATCACACTCCAATCCTGAAGTGGATGAAATCAGTATAATGGAACCACTGCCCTGTTCGGCCATCCATGGAATGACCTGGTCGCAAGCATGTACTGCAGCCATCAGGTCTACTTTGATACTCGCGTTCCAGTCCTCAAGTGTCGATCCAAGAGCCATAGCCGATGCGTTATGAACAAGGATATCAATACTACCAAAAGCATCTTTAGCCGCTTGTATAAAAGAGGCTAAAGCTTCCGGATCACCAATATCGCAGCTGGCAGCATACGTTTTGACGCCGGCCTCATTAAGAACACGTTCCGTTTCCGCTAAAGCCTCCTCTCCACGTGCGCATATTGCTACATTTGCGCCCTCTTCTGCTAAACCAATAGCAATAGAGCGTCCGATCCCGCGGCTGCCACCGAGGATTACACAGTTACGATCTTCAAGTTCTAAATTCATGATGTCTTTGGGTTATTTCGTTATATGCACTTCCAGTTCTATTTCAATCATAAATTCCGGCAAGGCCAACTCCTTTACCCCAAGCCACGAGCCGGTTGGGAAGTGGTTATTATAGATTTGGGTACGATAGCCGGCATGCTCCAAAAACAACGGCATGTTGGTGGTAAACACATCTTCCTTGACCACATCATCAAAAGTGCAGCCGTAATGGGTTAATATTTTTTCTAAATCGGAATAACAATTTTTCATCTGCTGTTCAATATCTCCTGCAGCAATGGGGTTGCCTTCATCGTCCATACTTACAGCACCGGAAATTTTTATACTGTTGCCAATTTTTACAGCGTGTGAGTATCCATAAGCTTTTTCTACATCGGGACGCAATAGAAAATAGTCTGGTTTATTTGAGTGACCTGATTGATTCTTCATAGTGTAAGTATTGATTGAAGGTTGATTGGAATATGAGAGCCAATCCCGGGTTTTCTGTACTCATTATAACTTCGAAAACCGATCCATACTTGGACTATCCGCACAAATGTTTGGACTTTTCGGTCAAATAAGAGAATTCTTCGTGACCCTTTGTATCCTCGTGGCTTCTTGGCCAATCCCCATCAGCGCGTTCAGAGGTCGAGCTTTTTTTACTACCCTCCGTCCCTTCCCGAAAGTTTCCGGGACAGTCTCTTACGAAGCACGGTAAAACCTTTAGCTTGACATATCACCTGATAATCCTCATTTGACATGATACTAAAGCGATTCAACGGTGAACTCCTGTACCATCCCGTCTGCGGAGTGGCCATGACACCAGAATGCGTATCGCCCCGGCTCAAAGTCGGCGGTAAAATACGCGGTATGGCCTTCGGGCATATCCTCTGCACCACCGATGAAAAAGAAGTCTCCAAACTCGATGTCGCCCTGCATCGACGCGGCGAAATCCTCAATTGTTTGGTCCTCACCAAGCCGCGCCACATGCACGTCGTGTGGTTTGCCCACAGGTTGATTCTCGAATCGCACACCAATGGTATGGCGTCCCGGCGTGATAACTTTATCCAGCTCGAATTCAAGGCTTCGAAGCGTCATTGTGATATCGGCGGTTGGCTCCGGTGCACCGAACTCTTCTTCGGTGACGGTAAGCGGACGCATCATGCCGAGATCACGGTGAAGCGTTCCGTCGGCGGTTGGCACAGGGCAAATCATCGCATATTCACCCGGCTCGAGTTTTACCGTTGTCTCGCCAACCAGGCCCGGACCCAGGGCAGCAGGTCCGCCCATAACCACTTGCTCACTCCACCATTCAGGTGTCTCACCGTTCTCTAAGCGCTGCTGGTTACTCTCATAATAATCTGTATAGGAGACACCTTCCGGCAGCTTAATCAGGATCATCACATGATGTTCTTCGCCTTGATTAGGCATGCGAAAGGTAATCCAGCCGGATGGGATTTCGGATGGGCCGGCAAACATGTAGTCCAGTGCCGCATACTCGGCTACGTATTGGCTCGCTTCCTTACTATTATGAGCATGGCTCATCGCGGAAGATTCAGACGCCGATGCATCAGATTGCGTATCATTCTGCGAGCATGATGCCATGAAGAGGATAATAATACCTGCGCAGGCACTTTTGTAAGGTGAACTTTTCAATGAACAGACAGAAGAGATGGATATAGACTTCTTCATTTTTACTTTACATTTATTAATCATTGATTGTCTCCAATAGTTTTTTTCTGTTATAAGAACCTTAAAGCCCTTTTGTCCGGAGGCGAGAATTGTTTCAAACAGATAAATTCCATTCCAATCTGCTGAGTTGAAGTCATGTACGAATATTGAATGGAATTCAGAAAATCAATTCCAGGTTTGTGCTGCTAATAGTAGTTCAGAAAAGCAATCAATACTTGGACTATTCAAGCAGATGTTTGGACTTTTTGGTCAAATGACAAGTCGGCTGAATGCTTGCGGGCTTGTTATGGAGTGTGCATTCAGTTGAAGATATCA
>DATFJD010000351.1:0-2286 GCA_035269475.1 Halalkalibaculum sp. | reverse complement strand
GATTGGGTGGGATGCGTTCGGTTTACCTGCCGAACAGTATGCGGTTAAAACTGGAACCCATCCGAGAGATACCACCGAAAAGAATATCAACCGCTTCCGCGAACAGCTTCAGGATTTGGGATTCAGCTACGACTGGGACAGGGAAGTGAATACTACTGATCCGGATTACTATAAATGGACGCAGTGGATCTTTCTTAAACTGTACGAAAAGGGCTTGGCCTATGAAGACAATGTGCCGGTTAACTGGTGTCCCGAACTGGGGACTGTTTTGGCCAATGAAGAGGTAATTGATGGCAAAAGTGAGGTGGGGGGATATCCTGTTGTCAGGAAGCCCATGAGACAGTGGGTCCTTAAGATTACGGAATATGCCGACCGCCTGCTTGAAGGGCTTGAGGATCTTGACTGGCCGCATTCCACGAAAGAGATGCAACGCAACTGGATCGGAAAATCTATCGGGGCTGACATTGATTTTAAGGTAGCTGATGTCGCCGATAAGAATTTGGATGACAATGAAAGAAATTTCAGGGTATTTACCACTCGTCCCGATACGCTTTTTGGAGCCACCTACATGGTTCTTGCGCCGGAACATCATTTAGTGGAGAAGATCACTGAAGGAGACAAGATAGAAGAAGTAAAAGCGTATAAGGAGCAGGCAGCGCGAAAATCAGAGATGGAACGCACTGAGCTCAGTAAAGAAAAAACAGGTGTATTCACCGGTGCCCATGCTGTAAACCCTGCAACCGGTGAGAAAATACCTATTTGGGTTGCCGATTACGTGATGGCTACCTATGGGTCAGGTGCTATCATGGCCGTACCGGGACATGACGATCGCGACTGGGAATTTGCAAAAAAGTTCGGCCTGGAGATTGTTGAAGTCGTGAAAGGGGGCGATATAGCGGAAGAGGCTTATACCGACACCGAAGAGGGCATAGTCACTAACTCTGAGAATGAAGAGATAAGCCTGAATAACCTGCCGGTGGAAGAAGCCAAAGAAAAGATTACGGAATGGCTTGAAGAAAAAGGATATGGAAAGAAAGCGGTAAACTACAAGCTGCGTGACTGGCTGTTCTCCCGTCAACGCTACTGGGGAGAGCCGTTCCCTATTATACATGTTGACGGCGAGCCGAAAGCCGTACCTGAAGAGGAACTGCCGGTTACTCTGCCCGAGCTCGATGATTACCAGCCTACCGATACCGGTGAGCCGCCGCTGGCAAAAGCAGAGGAGTGGGTAAATACAACCGACCCCGAAACAGGCAAACCTGCCAAACGGGAAACCAATACCATGCCGCAGTGGGCCGGCTCATGCTGGTACTACTTGCGCTACTGCAGCCCCGGATTCGAGGGCGGGCCTATAGATCCCGAGCAAGAAGATTACTGGATGCCTGTTGATCTCTACGTAGGCGGTGCCGAGCATTCGGTTCTTCACCTGCTTTATGCTCGTTTCTGGCACAAAGTGCTGTATGACTGCGGTGTACTGAAAACGAAAGAACCTTTCCAGAAATTGGTTCACCAGGGAATGATTCTGGGTGAGATGGAATATACCGGTTACAAAAAAGACGGGGAATGGATCAGCTCTGACGACATTGATGCCGTGGGCAATGTGGAGAAAGTGAAGCTTCAGGAATCAGAAATCGGCAAGGAAGGTGATAACTATGTAGTAAAGGGTACAAATATTAAGATTGATGCCAAAGCACACAAGATGTCAAAATCCAGGGGCAACGTGGTAAACCCGGATGACATTATTGAAGAGTACGGGGCTGATTCTATGCGGCTTTATGAGATGTTCATGGGCCCGCTTGAACAGGTAAAACCCTGGAGTACCAAAGATGTAGACGGGGTCTACCGCTTCCTTGGACGCGTTTGGCGACTGATGATTGATGAAGAAACCGGTGAAATTCTTGATTCCGTTGAGGAGAACGGAGAACCCACCAAAGAGCAGCTGAAAACCCTCCATGAATGTATTGAAAAGGTTGGCAAGGATATTGAAGACCTTTCCTTTAACACGGCTATTTCAGCGATGATGATCTTTGTAAATGAGGCCAATAAATGGGAAGAGCATCCCCAGCCGGTGCTTGAATCCTTTTTGAAATTGCTATCCCCATTTGCACCTCATATTGCCGAAGAGTTATGGCGAAAGCTGGGTAATGAAGATACCATTGCCTACGAGCCCTGGCCTGAATTCAAGAAGGAATACCTGGTTTCCGATACACAGCTCTACCCGATACAGGTCAATGGCAAAGTGCGTGCGGATATTGAAGTGCCCCGGGATAAGGCCAAAGACAAGGA
>DATFJD010000350.1:0-4517 GCA_035269475.1 Halalkalibaculum sp. | reverse complement strand
ACCCCAAGGTGATAAGATTGCTCTCATCACCAATGCCAGGGGTTTCCTGGATGTAGTGGTAATCAGTGCTGTTACCGGAAATAAGCTGAAAACCCTGATCAAAGGCGGCGATAACGTCAATTTTGAAGAGCTGAATATTCTTAATCCCAACCTGAGCTGGTCTCCTGACGGTTCAAAAATTACCCTGTCTACAAAAACAAAAGGAGCTGATAACCTGGCTATCGTGGATTATGAAACCGGTAATGTCAGGAAAATCGAGTTCCCGGAACTGGATGCCATCGGTTCGGTAGCATGGGCGCCTGACGGCGAAAAAATTGCTTTTGACGGTAGTGTAGGTCCTTTTCAGGATATTTTTGTTTATAATCTCGAAACGCAGGAATTCACCAACCTGACGAATGATGTCATTTCTGATTACGAGCCTTCCTGGTCTGCCGACTCCAGAACGGTCTATTTTACCTCTGCTCGCGGCGACAACGTACAGCTCAACCAGGTAAGAAATAATACCCGGTTGCTGGCAGGAGATTACCTTTACAGTACCGATATTTACTCAGTCACTTTGGGCGAGAATCGTGCCGTACGCCTGACCAAGACTCCCGGATGGAATGAGAAGCAGTCTGCTACCACCCGCGATGGCAAACTCATCTATATCTCTGATGAGAACGGCATACCTAATGTTTACGAACTTAACCTGGATGACAGAACCACCAGGCCGCTGACCAATCTTCAAACAGGAGTATTGCAGATGTCAGTCAGTTCAGATGGCAGCCGCCTGGCTGTGAACTCAATCAATGAGGGTTACCTGGATATTTTCCTGGTCAGATCCCCCTTCTTGCGTGAAATTGATGCTCAGCTGAAACCAAACCACTGGGCAGAACGTCGTGCCAGATCAACGCCGGCTGACCTGGTCCCGGCAATAGGTTACACACAGCAAATGCTTGCAACTCCCGAAAATGCAGATTATTCGCTTTCAGCACCGGCTCGCGCCATGGCTGTAACCGGGATACAAGGAGATACCACCGTTACCGCCCGGCCCGATTCGGTTATGAATGATACTACCCAAGAGGAGCCCGCTGAAGAAGGAATAGACTTCCGGAATTATGTATTTGATGACGAGGTGGAGAATGATACTGCTTTTACCAAAAAGTACCTGGAGGAGTCCAAATTTGAGCCCGATGATAATACCACGGAAGATGGCAGGTATTCCCCTAAAGATTATCGACTTAAATTTTCTACCGACTTTGTCTATGGCGGGGGAAGCTTTTCTACCTATTATGGCGCCTATGGTACTACACAAATTGTGTTCAGTGACCTGCTCGGCAACCACCAAATCGCTTTCGGCAGCAACCTGGTCTTTGACTTGCGCAACAGCGATTACTTCTTGCAGTATGCCTATTTGAAACAGCGCACCAATTACCTCTTTAACTTCTTCCACTCCTCCCAGCAGTTTCAATCCTTTTCGGGACAACTGTACCGGTTCCGTACATTTGGGGGAGGTGTCAGTGCCCAGTATCCGATTGACAAGTTTCGCCGGCTTGACTTAGGCCTTTCCGTAATTAGCCTTTCGCAGGATTTCAGCGTAGTTGGTCGTGATATAAATCAAAATGAAGAATCTACCTTTGCCTATCCGCAGCTGACATACACCCAAGACAACACACTGCCCGGCTTTATTACCCCGGCTTCAGGTTCCAGGTTTGCGGTAAGTCTATCGGCTAGTCCGCCCATTACCAATGAAACCCTGCAATTTGCGTCGGTACTCGGTGACTACCGCAAGTATTTCAACCTGGGTTCCAGGTATTCCTTTGCCCTGCGCGGATCGGGAGCGGCATCCTTTGGACGGGACTCACAAACCTTCTTTATGGGAGGCATGCTGGGCTGGCTTAACAGAAGGTTCTCTGAGAATACGAATATTCCCATTGAGCGCCTGGGCGATACCTTCTTTACCTTGCCGGCACTCCCGTTGAGAGGACATGAATATAACTCTATTTACGGTGACCGGTTTAGCCTGTTTAATGCTGAATTCCGGTTCCCGCTGTTTGCGGCACTATTGCCGGGCCCCATACCCATAATTCCGTTATACAACCTGACCGGTGTGGCTTTCGTTGATGCGGGAATGGCCTGGGGACAAAATATTCCTTATAACATTCAATTATCGAATGGCGTACAGACTATAGAAAGAACTTATGCATCGAACGATCCGGATCTTGATTTTAGGGTTCAGCAGGATGAATTTCGTTACATACAGTTAACTTCTGAAGGCCGGGTCGCTTTTGATGAAAACGATAATCTGATTGTGGTAGAAGGAGACCAGCGTCAGGATGGAGTTGATTACCTTCAGCAACCCTTTCAAAGTGGCGATGTTCTGATCGGGGCCGGCTTTGGATTGAGAACCATTTTGCTCGGCTTCCCGCTTCGATATGACGTTGGCTGGCCTTATTTTCGAGACGGGTTTGACGGAAGTCCGATACATTATATTTCAATCGGCATCGATTTTTAACTGTGTGATATCTGCAGACTGAACAGTTCTGAATGAAAGCCCCTTCAAGCGAAGGGGCTTTTTATTTAACCTGTTCCGCCAAAGGTTCAGAAAGAGCTGCCGGCAGTCTTTACCACTTTCAAAAGCCGGTCAAAATTTCTGGTTGGGTCATTAAAGTAAACCAGTGTCACATAACTTTGGCCGGTGCGTAGAAACCCCTGGTCGAGAGAAAGATCATCCATATCCCCATTCTTTAAAATCACATATTTGTAGGCATATTCCCCTTCTTTGATATAGGCCTGTCCCTCCCATAAACCGTTTTGGGCATTGTATTGCATGCGATTGTTTTCACTGATAGTCCAGTTATTGAAATCACCTACCAGGTAAACTTTTTCATATCCGGGTATCTTTTCAGCAGTTTCAAGCCTAAACTGTACACTGGCATAAGCAGCGCTGCGACTGTCAATGGGAATGCCAAAACGACCATTAGGGGCAAAGCCCGGTTTCAGGTCAAGCGATTGAATATCACGTCGCAGTATAACTTTTGGGGGGATCTCACCCTGCTGTACCTCCAGGATCTGTTGCCTGTCGGCACTTAAATTCCTGAGATCCAGCATATTGAATTCATAATTACCTAAAAAAGCACGATCTCTCGATAAATGAAAATTAACCGTTTCGGGGGTAGAGGTATCGCTGTTGTCAACAACTCTATATCGTCCCCAGAATTGATTTTGAACATACACATAGGAGAGGTCAAATTGCGGGAATTCAACAAAATCAGGATAACGGTACCGGCTGAATGGCTGATCTTCCGGCCGCAAATCCTCTCTGCGAACGTACACTGATTCTATCCTGGTTTCCAATGATCCTTTATTTTCCGTGACGAAAAAAGGGAGCCTAAATAGCAGTTCATTGCTGTTGTAGTCATAGACCGATAAGAGATAATTGCCGCTTACCTTAAAGTTGAGCTGGGAATTGGGAAATTCATAAGAATAATGATAGTAAGAGGGACGCTGGCTGAAACTTTTTGACCCTCCGCTAAAGTAAACTTCGCTGAATCCTGACAGGTAAAAATCTATGGGCAGCGGACTCTCTTCCCAGGTTTTTGACCGGTGGGAAACCTGTATTTTGAATTGCTTCGTGCTTTCGCCCAGGTAATCAAATTCCAGCGATAGTTTTTCAGAACTGTTCAAATTAATTACAGGGGCACTCTGTATTTTACCTTTTTTGTAGAGCTGAACGCTTTGAATTTCTTGTGGCGGGGCCTTTTGCTGGGCAATGGTAAATCTGTTCTGTAAGCCTGTGCTTATCTGCCGGTTACTTTCCTCACCCGAGGCGGTTTCCAGTGAGGCACATCCTGCACTGAAGAGCATAAGGGAGCATAGAACTGAAAGAGCGGGAAAGATGACTTTATTCAGCATAGTAGGTGCCTTTACATACAAAATGGGCCGGTCCTGTCAATTTGATATCGGTATAAGCGGCTTTTTCAGGTTTATAGTCAAATTCAACCAGCAGCTCACCGCCTTTGGTCTGAACCGTAATTTCATTTTTATGGTAACCGAGCTGTTGCCGGTGGTGCCAGGCAATGGCGGATGCTATTGCTCCGGTTCCACAGGCAAGTGTTAGGTCTTCGACGCCGCGCTCATAGGTCTGCACCGATATTTCCTGTTCATTGACTCCGCAGAAGAAATTTGTGTTGGTACCCTTTGGCATAAAGAAGTTGTGATAGCGCAGCTTTCTTCCTTTATCAACCAGTTCATCTTCCTCTTCCAGTTTATACCGGGGGACGTTTATAGCTACGTGCTCCGTGCCGGTAAATACCTGAAGCATGTCTTCACCGTCAACAGTGATTTCCCTGACTTTGGTGGAAACGGGAAACTGAACTTCAACCTGATTCTCACTTTGAACGACAGCTGCATATACCCGGTCATGCACACTGAATTTTAACTCATTGCCCATGCCCAGCGAGGATGCAAAAAGGGCAAGGCAGCGGCTTCCGTTTCCGCACATTCCGGCATCGCTTCCGTCAGCATTTCGATATAGC
>DATFJD010000349.1:0-5243 GCA_035269475.1 Halalkalibaculum sp. | reverse complement strand
ATGATTTGCCTAAGTTAGTAAGGTTTTAATTACCAAACCTAGACAGAGTTAGATTTACACTCTCACGTAAAGCCCGTTTGATGGTGCTCCACATCCGCTAAAAAATCACGCTGAATTTTGACTCCTCAATTCAGCAAACTAAAGTTCCCTCATATCTCACCTCTCAAGACTCACATCTCAAATCTCAAGACTCACAACTCAAACCTACTTCAACTGCTTCCTCATATTCGCAATGCCGTCTTTGATATCTTTCCAGAGAATTTCAAAGTCGTTCTTAAGATCCTTTGATACCTCCTCCCCGGCTTTTTCGAGCCTGTTCAGCTTTTTACGCAACTCGTCCCTTTTCTTCTTTGTCTGATCCATCCTTTGGGCGAATTTACTTTTGAGATCGGTATACTTATCTCCTGCTTTCTTTTCCAGTTCCGTGAGTTCCTTGTCCCACTCTTTTAACTGGCGGGTCAGTTTATCGATATATTTTTCTCGTTTCATGGCACCTTTCGTAAACTTTTTTGTGATAGCTTCAATACTATTACCGTTTCTTTCTTTCAATTGTTTCATCATGGCGTTCACCGGTACATTAGATTAACATTTGTAAATCAATTCTTTAAGCTGTCTTTCCACAACTTTTTGATATCCTTTGGCATACCGCTGTAAATATCTTCCAGCTCGCCTTCGCTGACTTTTTCATAAAGCACCTTTAGAACTGCTTTTAACGCAGTTTCAGCATCTACCGAAGTATTCCCATAAAAGCCTTGTTCGATGATTTCCAGGAACTCATCGGCATTAAACTTGTCAGGTTTATCCTTGAGGTTGTAGCCTTCAAAGAAGACGCCCCTGACCATCAGCGGCAGCTGGGCAGACAGGTCGAACACTTCATTGGGAATGATACGGTCTCTGATAGCGTGCAACACGCCTCGCAGTGCCTGGAAAGCGATATCCGGGCGGTCATCCAGATCCATATTTTCTGCAATAGCCCATAGCCAGTATTCAAATTCCTGCGTGAATTTTTCAAAACTAATCGCCTTTTCGGCTTTTGCTTCAGGGCCCATAGTTGATCTCTTTACCTTTTCGTCAGTAACTGCTCCTTCCTGCTCTTCTTCCGGAAGCGGTTCAAACCATTTAATCTCTTTTCTTTTATCAGTCATAATTACCTCCCTGTTTAATATGATCTTAACTTTTTACCTAAATAACTATAATACAAACCCCTTGCCGCAAGGCAGAATACCAACCACTATGAAGGAGTTTTCATTACAAAATATCCGCTGCCTGACAACCGGATCGGGTAATGCAATACCCACCAGTGCCGGTTCTCCACCTGCTCTACTCTCCCGCCTCATTCTCAGTTTCCAGGCTGATATCAGCCTGTGACTGTGAACTCGCCGGTGCTTCTGCAGTATTCTCGCGCAGTTCAGTATGGCGGATCTGTCCCCCCTCATAAGCCGTATAACCCAATGACGCAGCGGCAACCAGGCTGTATGCCAGTAAGATCCAGAGGTATTTATTAACTCCTTTTGTAGATTTTGAGATCATAAACAGGCCCGCAAGACCGCCTACACCCAATAGTATGGTTAACCATTGCGCAGTGCCTGCAGCCTCTTCATGGCCTTCGATCATTTCATGTGTTACGCCCGGAAGGTCTTCAACGATATCCTCGGCCGACTCCCCGGTTTGAAATGCAACAATTGCAAAAACACCGGCAACCACAAAGCCGACAAGGGCTACTTTCTTTATTGACCGGCTCTTTGCAGAAATTCCCCACAGCAAAATGCCGATTGAAAAAAAAGTTGCCAGTATTGGAACGTGATTGATTATCAAATGGTAATGAGCTGCGTTCATGATAATTACCTCAGGGTTATCATTGGGATTCTAGTTTACCTTACTTTCCCAGTAAGGCGATCCTTCTTCATCTCTAAATCGAAACTTGCTCTTGCCGCGCTCCAGGGTCCCGGCAACAAGGATCTCCTGGTTTTTATAGTCAATAACAGACCCTGTAACCGTTAGCTCCTCTCCTATCTTTATGTGCCTGAGCTGCCGGTCAATATACCAGGACGGTCCCAGATGTACTTCCATAACATCCTCTTCATCAGCCAAGAACAATATGACTCCCCGTGTATCGTGCCTGCTCTCTTTGGAATAGTATACATCAACCACATGCCCACTAAAGTCCGTGACAGAATCAGGATTATATTTACGGCGATACTTTTTCAGCCCATGAACCGTCCTCTTAATGGCCAGTGCCGCCATACCGGCCGTGAATAAGGCTAATCCGCCAATCCAAAGTTTAACCACTTTCTCAACATCACTCGTGTTATCTCTCATTTTATTATCGATTTTTATACCCTGGTGAATTTGAAGTTCTGGAAATCAGGCCAATATCATACAAAGAAATATGAGGTATCGCAGGCGATGGAATTGTAGTTAATAAATACTGCATGAATGTAATGCCTAACCCTACAATCTGAACTCACCTGCTGTCTCTATTACAGTATGTACAGCTTGCCGCTTGTGTCAATTAAAAAGCAGTACCGGCACCGGCAGCTCGCACCTTAGTTGTTAGGGACATTTCCCATCCTCCAACCTCTCCAGTTTGGCATACCTTGCCTGTTGCGCAGCTGAAGTACCATATCACCCCTTTTAACATTTACAGCAATGATTGCCGGGGCATCTTCAAAGGTAATCCTGGAACCATACACGGTTACCCGGTCTCCCTTTTCAAAATGGTATTCCTGCTGCTCCATATACCAAACCGGTCCCAGGTGTACAGGTATGGAAGCGTTTTCGGTTTTAACCACCAGGTGCACGCCGGGAGTACCCATATTGTTTCTACCGGTCTGAATGGTCACCTCAGTGACTTCTCCCTCAATGGTTTCCATGCTATTCACATCAAAATTTCTGGAATACATAGGCTTGTTTTTATTCTGCCCTCTTTGCTGGGCGGAAGCAATATCCGGCATCATGGTTAGTACGGTTAATAATGCCAAGCCTGAATAGAATAATCGTTTCATAATGTTCACCTTATTTTAATTGATTTATTATTGTTTACTGCATTTAAAATATTTTTCAAAGCCGAACCGACCACCCCAAACCCATAGAGAGATCGGAAACGGATTCGCTCAACCCGATGACCAGATTTGCACTGAGCTGAACTTTATCCGTAATACCTACGCTGCTGCTTAATCCGGTACTTAGCGGCGGGTCCGCTTCATCCAAAATTTTTGTATAACCGTATATATTGGCAGATACCATCCACTTGGAACCGGCAAAAACCCGGCCGAGTCCGGAACTGAAACTCACCGGATTTTTAAACTCCAAATCATCCATGTCGCCCAGCTGCCAATACATGGCATTTACGAGCCAGATATAATGTGAGCCGAGGCGTTGGGCAAAAGACAAACCCGAACCAAAATCCCATGCACCGGTACCGAAACCTTTGGAAGGATCCGCAAGCGGAAACTTGACACTGGCACTTGCCTGCAGGGACGTGCGCCTGTCTTGTGAAGTAAATATTCTAAAGGTCCCGGAAATATTCGGGTCTCCGAAGCTGGCCCGGGTATAACTGACGGTATCTGCATCCCCCGGATCAACTTTTCTCCCTTTCCCCGTTCCCATTCCCATTCCCTCACTGCCACGGCCGGATACTGTTCCGCTGCCCGGGCCTCCGGTTGCTAAAAGCCCGTGTGCACTGTATGAGATCCAGGGCGAACTCTGTACGATGTAGGGTACATTAATGCTAAGAGTGATACTTCCACCGGACACGGATAGTCCATTACTTACAAAGAAACTTCCCGTTCTTTCGGTAAAGAAGTAATCACCAGTTGCATATTGAGCCGAACCGTTATAGGTCAGATTTTGGGCGGTAGCCTGCCAGTTAAAGGCGGTAAGCAACACGGCAAAAACCAGAACCCGGTATATTTGAGCTTCCAGATTCATTCGCTATGTCATGCTAATTATCGGAAGTTTCCATGGCCCGAAGCCTCTTGGTAATGCGTTCCATAGACATTACCGCTTCATCCATTTGTCCGGTCATATTTTGCAATTGATTTCGCAATCGCTCCATCTCTTGTTTCATCTCGCGATCCTGCATCATTTGCTTGTTTTGGAGCATCAGGTTGCAACGCTCGGCCGCATTTTTCATGTTGCCAAGTACCATGCCCAGCTGTTCACCCATTCGGTGAGTCATCTGGTACTGGTTGCGCATCGCTTCATTTTGAGCCTGCTCCATTCTTCGACTCATATCCTGGGTCATATTTTGGGTACGTTCCATTAGCTGGTTCATGTGCTGCATCATATTCTGCATTTGCTGCATCTGTTGCTGCTGCATTTGTTGCTGCTGGCCGGTTTGCTGTGCAAATGGCTGAATATAGAACCCCAGCAGAAGGATCAGCATTATGGATGTTTTTCGTATAAGCATTTCGGTCACCTTAGATTCATAGTTAAGATTCATTTAATAGTAGGGCTGTTTGCAATCTCATCAGGAAAGGGATTGGCAGGTCGGAATTGTAGTTCAAATACTTCGCTACAGGTAGGCATATATCCTACATAGCGTGTAGGGTGAGCAGCGATTTTAAAGATTTCACAATTACAAAGATTGGCTTGGCGGGTACTTTCTCAACCTAATAGATTTCCCGATTGTACCCGGCCCCTTTCGATTTACATCTTTAAGGGTTCTGGTATGCTTTGAACAATTTTCAAAACCGTATCACCGGCAGGCAATGGCAAGAGAAATATGATCTTATTCACCTTGAAACACATCACAAGGCACAACCAGTATGGGAACATTGGTATATCCCTCCTGCTTGATGGTATCTTTCTCAAAAAGTGATTGAAAGAATGGCTTCCTATAACGGTTCAGGATGATTAAATCGGGGTGCTGGTCTCTTATAAAATCAGACATGCCATCAAAAAAATCTTTCTTCCTTAAAAGCCTGTTCTCTATTTCCGGGTAATCGATCTCTTGCTTAACCATCTCTGCAAAACCCAGGGAGGCAGCCTTGGCCTTTAAATTATCAGAATCTGCTATATGCAACAGGGTGATTTTGGAGTCGAAGAGCCGCGCAAAGTGTGTTACCTGGTGCAGGGCTTTCAAATCCCTGTCATTAAAATCAGTAGTGAATACAAGATGCTTGAAACCGGTGAATTTTTGGCCTTTCGGTATGGCAAGTACCGGGATAGAAGCATCCAGAATAAGCTTGGAGGTTACACTTCCAAAAAGGACTTTTCCCAGGTTTGACTTGCCCTTTGAA
>DATFJD010000348.1:0-2433 GCA_035269475.1 Halalkalibaculum sp. | reverse complement strand
AACCAGTTTCGGTGTTGACGAAGGGGCATATCCAACGTCAAGACAGTTCCTGCTCGGTATTAACCTTGCATTTTAAACCAAACAGTTGAAAAACATTATGAAAACATCAAAAAATTATATTGTAATATTTGCACTGCTGATCGTAGCAGGACTCTTTACAAAGGCCTGCGGAGACGAGTTTATTACCCGTCCTTCCCAGGGCTCTTTAAGTGAAGATGTGCTCGCCGATGCCAACGGGGTTAATACCCTGCTCGTTGGAGCCTATGCTTCTTTGGCCCAGACGGGCCCGGGTGGTCCCTGGGAAGTCGGTCCATCAAACTGGATTTATGGCAGCGTGCTGGGTACGGAAGCCCATAAGGGCAGTGATGCCGGTGACCAGATTGTAATAAACACGCTGGCCAGCTTCAATACGACACCTTCTACTACATTCCTAAATAATAAGTGGAGAGCCGTATATGAAGGTGTAAACAGAGCCAATGCTGTTCTGAGTGTGCTTCAAGACGTGTCAGAGGATGAACTTTCAGCTTCTGAGCGTGCCCAAATTGAAGCGGAAGCCCGATTTATCCGGGGACACCTATACTTTGAGCTGCGTAAGTTGTTTAAGAATGTTCCCTATATAGATGAGGAGACAGACGCCCTTACGCCACAGCCCAACAGTGAAGAGATCTGGCCAAGAATCGAGGCGGATTTCCAGTTTGCTTACGATAATCTGCCGGAAACTCAGTCTGCCGTAGGCCGTGCCAATAGCTGGGCAGCCGCAGCTTATCTTGGAAAAACCTACCTTTATCAGCAGAAGTTTTCTGAGGCAAAAAGCATGTTTGACGCGGTTATTGCCAATGGTGTAACTGCAGACGGGCAGCCTTATACACTGGTTCCGCTCGATCAGGTACATAATCCGATCTTCGGAAACAATGCCGGCAGAGTATTCTCCATACAGGCTTCATCCGATGATGGAACAGGAGCAATTAATAATTCGAACATGGGTATGATGCTGAACTACCCTTATAACAGCCCGTTTCGCTGCTGTGGCTTTTATCAGCCAACACAATATCTGGTTAACGCACATAAAACGGTAGATGGTTTACCACAGCTTGATAACTTCCTGGATAGTAATGTATCTAATGACCTGGGTATACCTTCAGATCAGCCATTTGAAGTAGACGATGTTCCGGTTGATCCGCGACTGGACTACACAGCCGGACGTCGCGGCGTGCCTTTCCACGACTGGGGACCCCATCCCGGACAGCGCTGGGTTCGTGATCAGGCCTATTCAGGACCTTATGCTTCTAAAAAACATATCTGGTGGCAAAGAGATGACCAGGATGTCAACAACTCAAATAGCTGGGCACCCGGAAGCTCCTACAAAGTACCGATTATCCGGTTTGCGGATGTTCTCTTAATGGCTGCGGAAGCAGAGATTGAAGTCGGAAGTTTGGGAACTGCTCTGGACTATGTGAATAGAGTACGGAATAGAGCTGCTGATCCCGCTCATTGGGTAAGCAACGACTACAACCGAGGCTATGCCTTTGCAGTCGTTGGCAGCGAAGCTGAAATGCTTGGCCTGGACCCGGCACCGACTGCAGACCAGTGGGTGGTTAGAGAGGATACAGGCACCACCTTTACCTACTTAGGTGGTGGACCTACTTCGCTGGCTAACTGGAACGAGTATGAGATTCCCAACTATCAGATTGCAGAGTATACCACACTCGGAAGCCAGGATCAGGCACGGAAAATTGTACGACACGAGCGGTTGCTTGAGCTTGCTCTTGAAGGACACCGTTTCTTTGATCTCGTGCGATGGGGAATTGCAGAGCAAACCATCAATACCTTCATGGACTTTGAAGAAGCCCTTGTGCCTTCTTCATACCTGAGAGATGGACGTTTTACCAGCGGGAAAAATGAGTACTTCCCAATTCCACAGCGTCAGATGGACCTGAGTGTAACCGGTGGAGAAGCCGTTATGACACAAAACCCCGGATACTAATTTAAAAGGGGTTTTAGATAACAATATTAAGGAGGCACATCGAATGATGTGCCTCTTTTTTTATATGTACTTTTTTGAGTTTATCTCGGCCTTTTTTAATTATGATATAATTGTAGAGCATGTAGAGTGAATGGCCAATATTTTTTGATAGATTTTATAACTTTAAGAGATATTAAATATTTTAAACCTGAGATTGTCTTTTCATATTTATGAATATTGGCGACGTATCTTTTGATCGAACAACAGTGCCTGGTTGCAGGTAATGAGCTTTTCATGAAAGGCAGATGCAACGGAACATTGATTCCCTTGCCGTTCAGAGAAAGTGGATTTTTGGCTCCGCTGGACGTAAAAGAAATGGGAATTATAAAAGGACCTGAACATCAATATGTAGCAGTTGGTAACAACAGCGGCCCTCTGCAGCTATTCCTGGTAAATGACAAACATGATTA
>DATFJD010000347.1:0-4935 GCA_035269475.1 Halalkalibaculum sp. | reverse complement strand
AATTCCTGAATTAATTGCTCCACTTCAATAGCAACTTCAGCACGACCTACCGTCAGCACTTCATTTACCGTGCGGTCACCCACAATCTGCCGCATGGCCGCCTCTGATATATCACGCAGCGTCTGTTCAGGATTCCGGATCTTAAAAAGGAAATTGTAAGGATCATCTACCCGGTACTGAATCACCCATTCTACATCAGCAAGGTTTAAATCTCCGGTAAGCATAAGTGATTCGTCTGAATAGCCTGCTTTTGTATATGTTGAACGTACGCCGGAGCTGGTGGTACGATATCCGAATTCATGTTTAAGCTGGCGCTGCACCGGTACATATCGTACCTCTTCCACGAATGGAACTTTGAAGTTTAAGCCGGGATTGGCCGTGCGCGTAAATTCACCAAAGCGGGTTATGATACCCACCTCTTCGGGTTGTACGGTAAAAAAGGAACTGAATATAACCACAAGAGCAAAAGCACCCGCCAATATTAAGGGCAGGTTTTTGCTGAGGCCTTTCAGCTGCGGAGGGATATTCATATCCGGGATATTTGAATCAGCCATAAAAAGATTAGTTTAGTTTAGATTGGAAAATATAGATTCTTGAATTTGTGAAACCGCTTTGCCTTTGTATCTAATTGATTGTATTTGCGGAAGTAAACTATACCTTGAGACAGATGATGGTAGTATCATCAGCCAGTTGGTAGTCGCTAAATTTTTGCACTTTGCGCTTGATGTCCAGGGCAATTTCATTACTGGGCTTGTCATCGGTATCCAGAGATTCTACAAATTCTATTAACTCGTCGAAACCGAAGCGATTGCCTTCCGGATCAACGGCTTCCGGTAAGCCGTCGGAATATAACAATACAAAGTCACCTTTCTCTAACTTCATTTCCAGGGCATTGTATGCGACATCATTTCTCAGGCCCAACGGATACCTGGGTTCCGGCGTTCGTACGAACTCTGCCCGACCCGAACGTTTGACAATTGGCAAACAGTGACCGGCATTTGCAATAGAAAGATTTCTCGTTTTCAGATGATATTGTGCGATGATACAAGTGATAAAAGTCTGGGGATCTGTGCGCGTGTAGAGCGTCGGCGCAACCTCTCGCAAGATTGCTTCCGGACGGTCGCGATGAAGCCTCGACAACAGCAAGCCACTGGTAAATACGGCATGCATAGCCGCTTTCATTGCCTTTCCCGAGACATCAACAATGGTCATGGTAAGTGCTTCCGGTTCTGCACTGCCGTTCTTGGTAACTACATAATCAAAATAGTCTCCTCCCACCTCGAAAGAAGGCATGAAAAATCCATAAACGTCCAACCCTTCTATGGACGGAGGCTGCAGCGGCATCAGTTTAAACTGGCTGTCTCTTGCTATTTCAATTTCTTTCTCCACCCTGAGGTGATTGTCTATGCGTTCCTGGTACTCGGGTATATAACCACTTACCTCGGCCACGGACCCGCCGAATCGATAGGCGATAAATCCATAAACCAGGGGTACCAGAATAATGAAACCCTGTATCCAGGTTATATAGGCAACATCCAGGCTTTCCGCGCCAAGGTAGGGCGTAATAAAAATGGTTACGGTGAACAGCCACCATCCTGTTGAAAAGGTAAATAGACCTGCTTTTTCGAAGCCGTATATGATGACCGGAGCCATCAGGGTAAACATGAGTATGTCTATCCATATTGGGCCTTTGATTCCTACCAATGAAGCGGAGCCGGCAAACAAAAATCCAATAATAAATATCCCTGCTATATAGACCTGCCATTTGTTTTTCAGATTGTCCTGCAGCAGACCGATAGTGACACCTACATGTGCCAAAGCTACCAGCCAAACATTAACCCAGGCACTCATATTGAGAGTCAGAAGTTTTGGCTGCATGCTTGCCTCTGTAAATCCAAATTGGCTGTCACTCTGGTAGTACACAGTATCAAACAGGTAAATAGTCAGGGCAAAGATACCAAGCAGCACTCCACCAAGGGCATAGCCTCTGATTAAACTGTCTCCGGTCTCCCTGAAAAAGAATTTCTTGTGCCAGAACGCGTCGATAATATTTAACTGGGGCTGTTTTTGGGAGCGGGCAATGGCTTCCCACCCAATGTAGGCCAAAGCCCCGTATAAACCGCAGGCTGCTCCAAATAGCAGGTTATTTAATATGATGATGGTAGTAGCCGTATCACTCATAAAAGGGTCGACGGTATTAATGAAATAAATGACCCTCCATCCCATTACGCCCAGTGTTATCGTAACCAGAATGAACAAAGCCCTTTTCCAGTCTACATGACCCTTATTGATATTCAGAATTCCGGAAAAAAATACGATGAAGATGAGAAAACCTACCGAGGCAAATGAAATGATGACGGATATATTGCTTATAGTGGCACTGTCTAACTGCTGCACTTCATACTTATCCATCGCTTTAAAAGACCGGACGGAAGCACCGTATTTAATAGTTGTGCCCTGCCGTGAATCAGTCTCTTTTATCATGGGCTTCAGTTCCAGCTCAAACTCATCCGGACCTGCAATAGAGGGATTTGATTTAACCCAGTTAAATTTAAAAACCATAGACTCGCCCTGATCGGTATTAGAAGGGCCAAGCTGCCGCCCGCTGAAGCCCGGCTCACCGGATGATACCAGGGAATCCTGCACATCCACATTCCTGAGCGTATAATTTGACAGGTCATAGTCAAGAATATCACTGAGCAAATGATTCGCAATGGCAGACAGGGAATCACCGGAAACGAAGGTCGGATTGGGGTTGTCACGATGCGTCTTTATTCGCCTGACCTGGTTATTATCATCGTACAGAATCTGCAAGCGTCCGGATCTTTCAAAAATTTCATTCCTGTCAAAGGCTATGTAGTCACTGTCTTTTATTGTGCTGCCCACCGTCACATCCCAGCCTGTCAGGTTTGTGCCGTTTTGATTTAATTGTGAGGGAGCGGGCAAGTCGTCTCCTAAGGTGTCTTTCAAAGCAAGGTAGTAATTCAGGTGCTGGGTTCTGGTTGAAAGCATCTGAAGGGAATCCATGGAGAAACCAAGCTGATCAACCAGCTCTACGGTTTTGCTCTCAATAGAGGTCCGGCTATAATCAATGGGTTCTCCCGCATTAATATCAATGGAAGGCCGCAGCACAAAAAATGCCGTAAGACCGAGTGCTCCAAGAAAAATCCAAAATGAAAGTCGCTGCCCCATCAATGTTATTTTTTACTGTATTTTGGTACTATAGACAAAACCAGGTAAATCTGGTGATTCCGTTCAAAACGGAGAATTGGTGCCGGTTTCAATTTCAATTTGTAAAAACTTAAACAGATCTAAATATACCATGTTATACAAAACATGCCTACGCATTTCTATATTCATTGTTTCTTTATTTTTGATGGCTGCCGGAACCTATGCCCAGCAAGCCGACAGCCTTTCCAAAGCTGAGTTAACGTCAACTTCCTCACAATTGTTATCAAACCCGCGCCGGTCGGCACATACCTTTATACACTGGCAGCAGGAAGGGCACAAACGTCCAGAGCTGGTCATTAAAACCATGCAACTGGCCGACGGCTATTCTGATGATCAAAAGCTGGAGCTGGCTCAAAAACTGAAAAAAGTACTGGATTCCCGTGGACTGCTGATTGAGTATGATGAGATACCCAGCAATCCCAGCTATACGGATTCGCTGAGCGGGTTAAACCAGTATATACTGTTCCCCTCGCTTCCCGAAGTATACTTGGTAAAAAGCAATGAACAGTGGTTGTTTTCGGAAGCCACCATCCAGGAGATACCCGAAATCTACGGGGAAACCTTCTCCATTTTTGTAGACCTTGTACTAGATCATATTCCCGAATCGATGAAAAAAGAGTGGCTGGGCATTCAAATATGGCAGTATATCGCTATATTTACCTGGATCCTGCTTGGATTTGTTTTTAGGCTGCTTTTTGAGTTCATATTTGAAAACTATATACGGCGACTCACGGCAAAGACCCGGACGGGCTGGGATGACCGGCTGTTTATTGAACTTGAGAAACCGCTCAGTTTTCTATTCATGGTAGGTTTCTACTGGCTGACCTTTACGAACCTGCAGCTATCGGTGAATGTTAACTATTACCTATCACTTACACTCGAAATGGCCGTCTCTGCCAGCTTCATTTGGCTGATTTATAACCTGGTAAATGTACTTTCAGGTTATTTGTCAGAACTGACTTCCAAGACCGAAAGCCAGCTGGATGACCAGCTGGTTCCGCTGATCCGGAAAACGCTTAAAGTTTTCGTAGTAATACTGGGCGTCATTTTCATTCTTCAAAATAACGGGATTAATGTAACCTCACTTCTTGCCGGACTCGGGCTGGGCGGACTTGCTTTTGCACTGGCCGCCCGGGATACCCTGGCCAACTTTTTTGGTTCCATCACCATATTCATGGATAAGCCTTTCCAGGTTGGGGATCTGATAAAAACCTCCAATGCAGAAGGCGTCGTTGAGGAGATTGGCTTTCGATCTACACGGTTGCGAACCCTCTATAATTCTGTAATCAGCGTACCAAACTCCAACCTGGCTGTTACGGAAATTGATAATCTCGGCCTTCGTGAATACCGGCGTCTGAAAATGATGCTCAATCTCACTTACAGCACTACCCCACAACAAATGGAAGCGTTTGTTGAGGGTATCAAGGCCATTATTAAAGCAAATGAGCATATCAGGCAGGATATGTATGAAGTGCACTTCAATGAATACGGGGCCCACTCGCTGGACGTGCTGGTTTATCTCTTTTTCGACGTGCCGGGCTGGAGTGAGGAACTTCAGCAGCGGCACAATTTTCTGCTTGAGGTTTACCGGCTGGCAGAGGAGGTCGGTGTTGAGTTTGCGTTCCCGACCCAAACGCTGCATATCGATAGCGTGTTTAGCGAATCGCCGCGTAAAGTAGGTAAAGACCGTTCGGAGGATGAGCT
>DATFJD010000346.1:0-5970 GCA_035269475.1 Halalkalibaculum sp. | reverse complement strand
TCAGGCAATTTAAAAAGCCACTCCTATGCGTTGTGGAAGAACCGGGAAACCGTTATTCCCAAAAGCCTGCTCGAACCGTTCCGCACCACCGGCTTACCGGCCCCGGTATACCGAAAATCACTGGGCACGATCCACCAGCTCCGCTCCTACTGCAAACCACGGCATTGCGATAAATGCAAGGTATTTAAAAGTGTAATTTCTTCTTGATTACAAATAGGTAAATTCATATCATCAGAGTCTCTGAAAACGAGGAATCATTGCCCGGTCGTCTAATGGCAGGACAGCGGTTTTTGGTACCGTCAGTGGGGGTTCGAGTCCTCCCCGGGCAACATACATGATGAGAAAAAGGATGACTGCAAAGCCATCCTTTTGTTTTATTTCAACCTTCGAATTACATTTTTCCATTGGAAACACCCTTAGCCATATTTGCCGGCAGAAGTAACCTGGCTCTTTCAAGGGCAATTGCCGAGCATTACGGTACAGATTTAGGCGAGGTAACCATTAAACCGTTTTCTGATGGAGAACTGTACGTAAAGTACGAACAGAGTATTCGGGGCGAAGATATTTTTGTGGTGCAATCCACACCGCCTCCGGGCGACAACATTATGGAATTGCTTCTGCTGCTGGATGCCGCCAAGCGCGCTTCCGCAAAAAGAGTGACAGCAGTAATTCCCTATTTCGGATATGCCAGGCAAGATCGCAAGGATCAGCCGCGGGTGTCCATAGCTTCAAAACTTCTGGCCAATGTACTGACCGAAGCCGGAGCAGATCGCATATTGACAATGGACTTACATGCAGCCCAGATTCAGGGCTTTTTTGATATCCCGCTGGATCACCTGTATGCAAGTCGATTGTTCATCGATCATTTTAAAGAGCAGCCCATTGAAAACCTGGTTGTTGTAGCGCCGGATGTGGGCAGCCTAAAAATGTCGCGTTCTTATGCCAAGAGGCTGGGGGCGCGTCTTGCATTCATCGATAAGCGTCGTCCGAAGCAGAACGTAGCTGAGGTAATGAACATTGTCGGTGAGGTAAAAGGGAAAAATGTTCTGATCGTGGATGATCTGATCGACACGGCCGGAACATTGACCAATGCGGCATCCGCTTTAAAAGAGCGTGGCGCACTGAACATAACCGCTACATGCACGCATCCCATATTATCGGGGCCTGCATACCAGCGTATTGAAGATTCACCGATAGATCAGCTGTTGGTAACGGATACCGTTCCGCTGCGTAAGCCTTCAAGTAAAATTAAGGTGCTGAGCGTGGCCGGAATATTTGCTGAAGCAATTCAGCGTATTCACACCAACGATACTATCAGCGCACTCTTTGATGATTAACCGTTGCAGGCAACGAACTGCATGATACAGGCCGGGTAAGATGAATTGACAATTTGAATTTAAGAACTTAAATCTAAAGTCCACTGACAACGCATTTTAATGATTTCGTGTGTCTGTGGCCAAAATTAACGACCGAGAATTATGACTACTCCAGAAGTTGTAGAATTAGAAGGGGAAAAAAGAGAAACGGGACGTAAAGTCGCTGAAACACTACGCGACTCCATGCGTGTACCTGCCGTATTATACGGCCCAGAACTGGACGATAACGTCCACTTCTCCATTGATGAACTTGAACTTGAAAAAGCTATACTGGCAAAAAGCAAGCGCCAGATTATCGAGCTCAAGGTTGATGGCCAAACGCACAAGACTCTTCTTAAAAAGGCTGAATTCCACCCTATCAACGATCGGCCTATTCACGTTGACTTTTATGCCTTGGAAAAAGATCACAAAGTAACCTTGAGTGTACCGATTCGATTGACCGGTACCCCTGTTGGTGTTACTGAAGGCGGTGGTCGAATTTTCCAGCCCATGCACCGACTTCGTATCAAGGTGCTTCCGGAGAATATCCCCGGCGACTATACCGTAGATATTTCCGTACTTGAAATCGGAGATTCTCTGCATGTTAGAGATCTTGAACTGGAGGGCATTATACCGCTTGATGATCTAAGCCAGACTATTGCCACCATCCGTCCTCCGAAATCCGAAGCTCTGCTTACTTCTTCTCTTATCACTGAAGAAGAGCCTGAAGAAGGTGAAGAAGGCGAAGAACTTGCTGAAGGAGAAGAGCCTATTGAAGGCGAAGCTGCCGAAGGCGAGGGCGAAGAAGGTGAAGGCGAAGAAGAATCAACAGAATAGCATTCATTATTCTAACCCAGCATATTTGTTATGCCTGTAATCGTAGGTTTGGGTAATCCCGGCAGCAAATATGCTGGCACGCGCCATAACGTAGGTTTCGAACTTTTAGACGGGCTGGCAGCTGAGCTGTCAGTCTCATTAGGGCCTGGCAAAGGCCCTTTTCATATGGGCAACGGGATATATAGAAGGGAAAAAGTAATACTGGTAAAACCGACTACCTATATGAACCTGAGCGGCGATGCCGTGCAGCAGGTACTGCATTACTACAAGATCGATCCCGCTGAGTGCCTGGTCTGTTACGATGACCTGGATCTGGATATCGGCGACATCAGGCTGCGGGCAAAGGGAAGCGCCGGCGGGCATAACGGGATTAAAGATATCATATTAAAATTGGGAACGGATATCTTTCCAAGGCTGCGCATTGGAATCGGGAATAATTTTTCTAAAGGGCAGCAGGTAGATTATGTGCTTTCCAAATTTAAGCCACAAGAAAAGAAAATAATGGACGAAACGCTCGACACCGCTGTGCAGGCTGCACTTACTTTTGTAACAGACGGTATTGAAAAAGCTATGAATTCTTATAACTAATCGACAAATAACGCTGACTTAAATCAACGCTAACATGAATACCTTAATCACCTACTTAATACCGGCAGCAGGAGTCATTGCGCTGTTGTATACATTCTTCAAATCATCATGGGTTTCAAAACAGGAAGTTGGAACTGATAAGATGGACAAGATCAGCCAGCACATTTCCAAAGGTGCCATGGCTTTTCTCAAAGCAGAATACAAAGTGCTTTCCATATTTGTAATCTGTGTGGCCATCATATTAGGCCTCTCCGCAAATCCTGAAACTTCACACTGGCTTGTTTCTGTATCCTTCATCGTTGGAGCCATTTGCTCCGGACTGGCAGGTTTCATCGGCATGAAAGTAGCCACAAAAGCTAATGTTCGTACGACCAACGCAGCACGTGAAAGTTTGGGCAAAGGCTTGAATATTGCATTTGCCGGCGGATCCGTAATGGGCCTCGGCGTAGTAGGTTTAGGCGTGCTGGGACTCAGCCTGCTGTTCCTGATCTTCGGTGAGATGTTCGGAACCGGAGTCGACAGCATCAACAAAGTGCTGGCCGTTGTTACCGGATTTTCTTTCGGTGCTTCCTCAATTGCGCTTTTTGCTCGTGTAGGAGGCGGTATCTATACCAAAGCTGCCGACGTGGGCGCTGACCTGGTCGGTAAGGTTGAAGCCGGAATTCCTGAAGATCACCCGCTGAACCCGGCCACTATCGCCGATAACGTAGGAGACAATGTAGGCGATGTTGCGGGAATGGGTGCCGACCTGTTTGAATCGTATGTAGGTTCCATTATCGGTACCATGGTACTGGGTGCCGCTTTTATGGTAAACCCGGAATGGACAGATAACTTCAGTGGCTTGTCAGCCGTGTTACTGCCCCTGGTACTTGCCGGAACGGGTATTCTGACTTCTATTCTGGGTACCTTCTTTGTTCGCGTGAAAGAAGGAGGCAACCCGCAGTCTGCGCTGAATATAGGTGAATTTGTCTCAGCCGCAGTTATGCTCGCGGCTTCCTGGCTTATCATTCACTGGATGCTGCCCGAAACCTGGATGTTCAACGGTATTGAGTATACCCCAAGCGGCGTTTTCTGGGCCACCATTTTTGGCCTTGCAGCCGGATTGCTGATCGGCCTTGTAACCGAACACTACACCGGAACAGGAACCGGACCGGTAACCTCAATTGTGAAACAATCTGTAACCGGAACGGCGACCAATATTATTGCGGGATTGGGCGTAGGCATGATTTCCACTGCCATCCCGATTGTTATTATAGCTGTGGCTATTATCGGGGCCTATCACTTTGCCGGGCTATACGGAATAGCCATCGCCGCAGTAGGTATGCTCTCCAATACCGGCATTCAACTGGCGGTTGATGCATACGGCCCCATCTCGGACAATGCCGGTGGTATTGCCGAAATGTCTGAACTTCCCGGTGAAGTTCGTGAGCGTACCGACAAGCTCGACGCTGTTGGTAATACTACAGCAGCGATAGGTAAAGGTTTTGCCATCGGTTCCGCGGCGCTTACGGCCCTGGCACTTTTTGCAGCTTTTATAACGGCATATAACGCTACCCATGAAGTTCCGCTTGCAGGAATTGATATCACCCAGCCTACCGTTATGGCTTCCCTCTTTATCGGGGCAATGCTACCCTTCCTGTTTTCTGCTCTTTCCATGAATGCGGTTGGGCGTGCAGCCATGTCGATGATTGAAGAAGTCCGCCGGCAGTTCCGTGATATCCCTGAACTGAGAGCTGGCCTGGATGCCATGAATCGAAACAAGGGTAAGAAACTTGAAGAATGGTCTCAAGAAGACCGTGACACTTTTGAAGCGGCAGATGGAAAAGCCGAATACGAAAAATGTGTAGCTATTTCCACTGCTTCCTCCATTCGCGAGATGGTTGCTCCCGGTGTACTTGCTGTAGCCGTGCCCGTTCTTTTCGGCTTTGTTCCAGGACTGGTAAGTGACGCTCCGAACCTTGGAGCACAAATGCTGGGCGGACTGTTGGCCGGTGTTACTTCAGCAGGTGTGCTGATGGCGCTTTTCCAATCTAACTCCGGCGGTGCGTGGGACAACGCCAAGAAAATGATCGAAGAAGGTTTTGATACCGGAGACGGAACAAAGCTTATTAAAGGATCAGATGCTCACAAAGCAGCTGTTGTTGGAGATACCGTAGGTGATCCTTTCAAAGATACCTCCGGTCCATCCCTTAATATTCTGATTAAGCTCATGTCGGTAGTTGCACTAGTAATAGCGACGATGATCTAAAACAATATCTCATTATAAGGCCCCGTCATAGATTTATGGCGGGGCCTTTTTTATTGCGTATCATGTATTCCGTATATTAAACGTGATGATAAGCAAAACGTAATACGCTATACACTCCCATGGATATATTTAAACTATTCTTTGAGCACGACCTCCGGCTCGACAAGCTTGCCAAACGTAATGCCAACAAAACAAAGGAAGAGGTCGAAGCTACCCTGGCGGATTTCATGAAGCCTACCCCAACCTATTCAAAATTTTACCTGACCGGTACGAGGCTGAAGGAAGAAAAGTTTGGGCTGAATGTTCTTGACTGGTGGGAAGATATTCTTGAACGTTTGGATAAAACCTTTGAAGAACACTATATCCACACCGAAAATGGGCTGATCTCTTCCATGGTCGAGGCATTGGATAACGCACAGATAGGCGAGGCTGTTATTATCAGCTCGGATAGTAACATAGATCTGCCCTTTAAACCCTTAACGGTCGACAAGGAATCGAACGTAGGCCATTTCAAGGAAGAGCTGAGCGAGGTGCTTCAGGATGGGCATATGGTTCTATATAAAGAGCAGGCGCATGATGGATTTGATCTGCACCTGTTCTCAGAGAAGAATATTTACGAACAGCTTTTCCATGCGTTCAAGCCTTTGGTAAGGCCCGAATTCCGGTTTTTCAGCATTAATAGCCGACGGATGCGCAGCGAACGTCACTTCTATTTTGAGACCTGGACGCTCAACAAACCTCCCCACGGTGCGGAAGAGGTACTCCCCCAAACTGTGCTATGATTGCAGGTTGCAGGTAAAAGCTGATCAAATTTCGGATAGTTATACAAATGTAATTTAGCATCTCCCGTCTGCCGTCTGCCGTCTCACGTCTCACCTTTCACCTTTCATCCAAATGGCTGATAATCAGTAATCGGCTGCTCGTTCCCGGGTCATAGGGGTT
>DATFJD010000345.1:0-3905 GCA_035269475.1 Halalkalibaculum sp. | reverse complement strand
GCCCCTGGCTGTTTATATATCGACGATATTTTCGGACATAAGCTGGCGGGAAAAGATTTTTCTGTCATGGATGGCTCCCCGCGGTGTTGTTGCCGCTTCAATTTCATCAATATTCGCAATAAGTTTAACACAAAACGGATTTGAACAGGCTAGCCAGTTAGTCCCCATCGTTTTTATTGTGATTATTGCAACGGTGGCAATTTATGGCTTGCCCGCAACCTGGGTGGCTCGGAAATTAGGAGTTGCAAAACCTGTACCTAATGGTGTATTGATACTGGGTGCCAAGGAGTGGTCTATTATTGTCGGTAAGAAAATTCAGCAAGAGGGGTTTGATGTGCTGATGGCTGATTCAAATTTAAACAATGCATTGGAAGCTCGTTCCAAAAGCCTGGAAACTTATCACGGAAATATTCTATCTGAATTTGCGCTTGAAGAAATAAACCTCGACGGCATCGGGCAACTTTTAGCTCTGACGCCCAATGACGAAGTAAATTCACTGGCAGCACTCAGGTTCGGCGAAATTTTTGGCCGTTCCCATGTTTACCAGCTCCCGTCTAATACCAGGCGGCACGAAACCGACAATGAAGTTTCAAATCATTTGAGCGGCCGGATACTATTTGACGATGAGTTAAATTTTGCTCAATTGTCGAAGGTGATAACTTCAATAGATGATTTATCAATAGTTAAAGTCACCGAAGATATTAAATTTGAGGAGTACTTCGATAAAAAGGAGGATGGTAAAAGACGAATACCGCTGTTCCTGATCTCTCCGAACAATGAGCTTCGGCCATTCACGGTTAATCACCAGCTTGCCATTACAAATGGAGTGAAGGTAATTTACATTGAGGTTGACAGCGAGCAAGAGGCCGGTACCTGAACTACTGCTCATTATTTAAACGCCGTTTATACTTTAGAACTACAGCAAACATAATCTTTAGATGGCATCAAATAGCTGGCATATTTGGATTGATACCGGTGGTACTTTTACCGACTGCATAGGTGTTGATCCGGTGGGAGCAATGCGCACGGTAAAAGTATTAAGCAGCAGTGCACTCCGGGGAAGCGTTGTTGGATCCGTTCAAGCCAACAAGTTTGTCATTGAACAAGACTGGGACGCTCCCTCTCGTTTCATTGAAGGGTTTCGCTTCAGTATTCTCGGTACCACGCATCCCGAATGCCGTGTAACTTCATTTGATGCCCAAAGTGGCGCCCTGGAAATTGACACCTACCTGGAAGACCTTGAAGATGCTGAAAACATTTCTTTTGAGGTTATCTCGCCATATGAAGCCCCCATACTGGCCTGCCGGCTGCTAACCGAGACCCTGCCCGGTGACACGCTGCCGCCCCTTAAAATCAGGTTGGCAACAACCAAAGGCACCAATGCCCTGTTGGAAAACAAAACGGTTCCTACCATGCTTCTCATCAACGAGGGTTTCGCTGACCTGCTTAAAATTGGTGACCAGAAGCGGCAGGATCTCTTTGCCAAAGAAGTCATTAAACCCAGGCTGCTTTATTCAGAAGTTAGCCAGGTTTCCGGTAGAATCGATGCAGAGGGCCGGATTCTGGAAGAGCTGCATGGCGGTAATCTGCAAGAAAAGATTGAGGCTTTTGTTAAAAATGCTGATGCCTCTTTTGCCGTTTGCCTGATGAACAGTTACAAGAATTCCGCTCATGAGCAGGAAGTAAGGAAACAGCTGGAAAAGCTGGGAGCTACTTTCATTTCGGTCTCATCAGAGCTTAGCCCTTTCATCAAAATTCTACCGCGGGCGCAGACAACTGTCGTTAATGCCGCTCTTAGCCCGGTTCTAAAAAAATACCTCGACGATGTTCGTGCTAAGATAGGCGAGGCCCCGCTGCATGTGATGACCAGTGCCGGGGGCCTGATCAATGCTAAAAATTTCCAGCCTAAAGACAGTCTTTTAAGCGGCCCTGCAGGCGGAGTTGTGGGGGCAAGCAGCATCGGCCGCAGCAACGGGTACCGGAAAGTGATCTCATTCGATATGGGAGGTACGAGTACGGATGTAGCCCGGTATGACCATGACTTTGACTATGTTTTCGAACACCGGGTCGGCCATGCAAAACTCAATGCCCCTGCTCTCTCTATTGAAACCGTTGCTGCCGGAGGCGGATCCGTCTGTGCATTCGACGGTAACAAATTAACCGTAGGTCCGGATAGCGCAGGCGCTTACCCGGGACCGGCTTGCTACGGAGCGGGGGGTCCTTTAAGCCTTACCGATATAAACTTGCTTCTGGGCAGGCTTGAGGAAGAAAATTTTAGCATCCCTATCAAGCCGGACGAGAGCAAGAAAAAGTTTTCCCGGCTGCTGGAGGCCATCAGTGAAAGCCGTAATGTGAAACCTGATCGCAAAGAGATTCTTGAAGGGTTTCTTCAGATCGCAAATGAGCGAATGGCAAATGCCATCCGTAAGGTATCCATGCGAAAAGGATACGACCCCTCAGACTATGCCCTGGTAGGCTTCGGAGGTGCCGGGGCCCAGCATGTTTGCGCTATTGCCGGCGAACTGGATATAAGCGATATACTGATACCCTCCAATGCCGGCCTGCTGAGTGCCTATGGCCTGGGGACAGCGGTGATTGAGCAGTTTGCCGAGAAGCAGGTGCTTGGCAATCTGGCAGAACTGGGCGCAAAACTCGAAACTTACCTGGAAAACCTGAGAGAAGAAGCAAAAGAGTCACTTCGTGAAAAAGAAGGCGTTAGCGATGAGAATATCCACATACGAAAGGAATTGGTTTTTATGCGCATTCAGGGTCAGGACAGTACTTTAAAAATTGATTGCCTGAAAAATGCCGATCTGAGAACTGCTTTCAGGGAAGCCTACAAAAACCGGTACGGGCACTGGATTGAGGGATCGGAAATCGAGGTTGAATCCATTCGTGCCGTTGCCTCCACCAAGCCGTCTTTAAATGAGTACCAGCCATCCCTTTCAACTTCAAAAGAGAAACAACCGGTCAGGACTAAATCTATTCAGTTTCACAGTGAACTAATGGATACACCGGTGCATGTTCGCCGGAGCTTACCCGTCGGCAGTAAAGTGAAAGGGCCCGCCTTGATACTCGATCCTTATAATACCATTGTTCTCGAACCCGGATGGAAAGCTTCCGTTCGAAATGACGGCACCCTGCATTTAACAAAATCCGGTAAAGAGAACCACCGCAGGAAACAAATGCAGTCGGAATCAGTTGCCCTGGAGCTGTTTACCAACCGGTTTACATCCATCGCAGAAGAGATGGGGGAAATGCTCAAACGCACCGCCCTGTCGGTAAATGTTAAGGAGCGCATGGATTTTTCCTGCGCGCTGCTTAACCACAAAGGAGAACTGGTGGTTAACGCCCCTCACATACCCGTACACCTGGGGGCGTTGGGCCTTTGCGTGCGCAAGCTCTCTGAAAGCATTGCTATGGATGAAGGAGACGTAATCGTAACCAACCACCCTGCATTCGGAGGTTCTCACTTGCCTGACATAACAGTAGTGACCCCGATATTCAGTACTTCGGGACAGCTCATGGGCTATGCCGCAAGCCGGGCGCATCATGCAGAAGTCGGTGGTACCCGCCCCGGTTCCATGCCGCCGGATGCCGGGTCACTGGCCGAAGAAGGAGTGGTTATTCCACCGATGTACCTGGTCAGGGCCGGTGAACCGCAATGGAAAAATATTCGTGAACATTTGACTAAAGCTAAATACCCTACAAGAGCTATCCAGGAAAATATGGCGGACCTCCAGGCGGCCGTGGCTGCCAATCACCGGGGAGCAGAGTCGCTTCGCTTACTGGCCGAAAGATACGGGGAAGATAAGATTGCCCATTTCATGACTGCCATAAAAAATGAAGCGGCTCTCAAATGCAGGGAGATGCTAGAAAAAATGCCCGACGGTACCTCCGAAAGT
>DATFJD010000344.1:0-4624 GCA_035269475.1 Halalkalibaculum sp. | reverse complement strand
CTGAAATCAGGCTACTCATGAAATTCTTTATTTTCTGACGGTATGGAAGGTAATATTCTTCAACTATAGAGCGGCGAGTTTCCTTGTCCACCCCATCTGTAAATTCGGAAAATGCGGACGGGTTATTCAGCGACCTGTTGAGGTCTACCAGAAGGCGCGAAAATTCATGGGCATAGGTTTCACTTTTTATCTTTTCACTGATTGTCTTTGTCAGTTCCAGAGCCCCGATATCGTAACCGCGATGTGTTTCCAGGATCTCAGCATTTGACTCGAATAGTTTTTGATACTGAGCGGGTACTTTATTATTAGAATGCTCACATGTTACTATGAGTTTCCTGTCCATTGATTCCAAAAAGTTTTCCTTCTTCAAGACTGTTACATAATTCACTGTAGACAACCGATGCATCCTCTTTTGTAATTTCAGCAGGCAGTGCCTTGCTGATCCTGCCAGACAAGGTACCTTGCGATATCATCTTTTCAAGGCACCTAAGCAAAGGATCTTTCTTCACCACTTCAGGCAAATATAACTCATTAAAAATATGCCTCCACAAGGAGGATACATCTGCCTCACCTCCAACATCCATTCCATAAAGTGATAAATATTTCTCATTTTCAATCACGGTGTTTTCAGCATCCCTCACTACATCCTTAAAAATGTTAAATAGGATTTCTTCATTCCAGTGCTTCTGATGCTCAAGGGAGCACCACCGCTCTTCCACCAGGGCTTGAAGCAGGTCTGTAATTACCCGGACGATAGCCAGGTCGGCAATGGGACACTCCTGTATGTCGAGTACCCTTATCTCAATACTGCCGCGGTCGAACCGGGCAATGGCTCCGCGAGAGTTCAGCCACTCATCCTGCAAAATTTTCCCGGGATCATACGGAGCGATATCGCGATACATACGCTGGAATATTTGCCGGTTATACTCCTCTTCACTGAATACCGCTTCAGGAACAACCAGGCCTGTAACCGATGGAATTCTTTTCGAATTGTTGCGATATACCTCAAGCCTGTAATCAGAGTGAGCCTGCCGCTTTAAATCTGCTACCGGTGAACTGGCAGCCAGCCCCGGAAGAATGGGCAGTAAAATTCGTACCGCTGCGTGTAGCTTCTCGAACTCTTCATCATTGGCAAAAGGAAGATTGATATGGGTACTTTGCAGGTTTGCCCACCCGTGTCCCCTGCAGTCAAATATTCTATCGTAAGCCTCGTAGATCGGATTGTATTCATGGGGCCAGAGCTTCATCTCCGAGTCCGGATCCATCCAGGGATGCATCGCACCCGGCATCAGGCAGGCATCGTAAGACTCCAGAATCCTGTTGATCTCCCTGACTTCCTTTTGGAATAGATTTTGGAGCCCGTCCAGTTTTTGGGCAGGTCCGTTGGTCTTTAACTCAACTACATGGAGTACCAGCTCATTAGACCATGCAATTTGTCCGCGATCAACCTCATTGACCTGCGAAGCTGCCACCTCGAAGAGCAGCTTGTCAGCAATGGGTTTTACATTGAGGGTGTTCCGGTCTACAATCATGTATTCCAGTTCAATGCCGTACGCCTCAAATAGATGAAGCTTTTGGGTTTGTTGTATATCTGTTTCGATAGCTGTGATAAAATTGAGGGTTACAGTAAAAATAGAGACTGAAAATCAATATCATAGATCTTAGCCCTAGACTGCGAATTATTGGGCTTGCATTCTATTTCAGGCTCGGTGATTTCTTCTCTTCTATCCGACGAAGAAAGTCCTGCATCACCTTGTGGTAAAGCCCGTCTTTCAGTACAGCATCTTCATAGCCGGTATCAATGCTGGGGTTATCATTTATTTCGATAACATAAACCTTATCACCAACCTGTTTGAGATCAACCCCGTACAACCCGTCACCGATCAGGTTAGCGGCTTTCAAAGCCGTCTTCAACACCTTCTGAGGTGCTTCATTTATGGGAATGGTCTCGGCTTTTCCGGAATAGGTCTTCCCATCTTTTGCCCTCTCATAAATCTGCCAGTGCTTTCGGGCCATAAAATACTTGCACACGTATAAGGGCTCCCGGTTCAGTATACCTACACGCCAGTCATAATCGGTAGGCAGGAATTCCTGTGCAATCAACAAATCGGATGTATCAAAAAGCTTTACCAGCATTTCCTTTAACTCCTGTTCGCTGCCTGCCTTTACTACGCCCTGTGAGAATGAACTGTCGGGCTGTTTCAGAATGCACGGAAGACCAAGTTCCTGCTCAATTCTTCCGCTGCTATCCTCGCTCACAATTAAGGTCTTCGGGGCAGGTATTCCATTTCGCTTCAGCAGTTCGGCAAGATACACCTTGTTGGTACACTTAAGTATGGATTCCGGATCATCCATAACCACCAGCCCTTCCGCTGCCGCACGCCTCGCAAAGCGATAAGTGTGATGACTGACACTCGTGGTCTCCCGAATAAACAAGGCATCAAACTCAGCAAGACGCCCGTAATCTTCCTTACCGATAACTTCCACATAAAAATCCAGGTTTTCAGCTGCCTTGATAAATTTTTGGATGGCACGTTCATCGGATGGCGGAAAACTTTCATCCCCGGCACGAAGAATCGCCAGGTCAAAACGGGTCTCTTCTCTTTTAAATCCCTGCGTTCTGCGGCCTTCAAAGTACTTTCGAGCCTCTTCAATGACAAAAAGCTTATGCTCCTGCGGTATCTCACTGGCTGAGATCGGTGCGATGGCATGAAGGTTCCAGTGTTTGTTCAGTCGTACAAACTGGGCCCTGAGCAAGGGAGCCTGAAACTGCATAAATAACTGCCGGGCCAGCCTTTCATAACGTTTGGCCACATTTTTACCGAAATAGATGCTGAGGGTGAATTCATCAGTTACAATAGGTTTAAGAGACTTTTGAATGGATTCATCCAGCTCATCCGAAACAAAACGAACCATAGTCTGGGATTTGAGATCCTGAATGGTCATGACCCCGGGCAGGGGCCGGTGCCCCCTCGCTTCAGCCAGAAGTGATACGTAATACCCGTTGCTTTGGTACTTATACGACCGGCATAAATTGAAAACCCGTACCCGTCGCATCTTGCTGTATGTTTCATCTGATAAATACGCGCGCGCCGAAACCACCTCCACGCCCGGTAACTCCAGCGACCAGTTTGCGGGATTATTTACCACTACTATGTTCTTCATATTCTTTTAAGAGCTCCTTTGCTCTGAGGCCGGGGTTATTACAATAAGGTTCGCATCATAGGTAACAATACCCAACAGGATGGCATTTATCAGGCGATCGATTCCCGTTTCATAGATAGGGCCTTCTCCCAATGGATTACTGTGCAGCGGATCTGCGACAGATATGGTACGCCTGTTTTTGTCATACCCGTTCAGCACTACAAAGTGCCCCGACGGCTCCCCGCGCAAATCATCATAGTCTAAATTCTCGCCATATTCTCTCATGCTGCCGTAAAGATAGGTAGAGCTGAGCCCGGTCAAAATAGGGACTCGCTTGTTCAAGTACCGGCGTATCAGGGAGGGCTTCAGCACCTCATGCCTGATAATTCCACCACCTTCTAAAAACTTGCTGTAGGCTTTGGTTGCCTCTAGCAATTTTGGATTCTGCTTGTGCTGTGACTGTAGCTCAAGCTTATTTTTAATAAAAAACTGTTCGTGTCCAAACCAGGTCGGGTCAAAAATATTCAGATTGTACGTATAAATAGTCGCTTTATAACCACGTTCCAAAGCGTGGTTGGCAAGCATGCAGCCCAAAGTACCCCCATCCTGCAGATACTCCACCTCATCAATAACCTGCCCTAATGTTATTTCATCACCATAGTAGGAGTAAACAGTATGCAGGCTGGTTGGCCCGCAAGTGGTGTCATCAGGCTGAGGCAATATATTCAGTGGTATAGCTGCTTTCATTTACTTGGATAAATTTAAATAAGGTGTTTCTTAAGGTTAATTATTTATCAACGAATATTACGGAGTTTTATAATATCTGCAATAATTTATTTTAGTAGTGAGTCTTGAGAGTTGAGAGTTGAGAGTTGAGCAGGAAAAACTAGAAGCAATTAATTGATGCTGGCAGCCATCAGCTTGCATCATCCATCTTACATCTGAAGTCTACGAAGCTTCAACGTAATGGACCTGCGTCTTGTATCCTGCATCCTTCAACTTGAATCTAGAAAAATGAATCCGGCAACCAATATGGGGTTCCACCTCTCCTTCAGTTTTGCTCATTTGTCGTCTTGCTTCATTTCTCGCTTGCGCATGGGCATGCTATCAATGAGACCGAAGAGTTCATCTGTCTCCAGCAGGGTGCTTTTTCTCAACTTCTCTGTACCGTCTTTACCGATCAAAATAATCCGGTAGCTTCCCGGTTTTACATCGAATTTTTGATACAGCCCGTTGACGGTCTCTTTATCAATTTCCCTGCCGTCTCCAAATGAAGCATCCTCCCGGAATAAATGAATTATTTTGAGATCGCGGTCAAGCAGTCCGTCTCTCCGGTTGTTCAATTCTTCCATTTGTTTCTTATGATCAGCACTTTCCTGAGACGGGGCAAATACCAGTAGCAGACGATTTTCCCACCGGTAATCGGATAGTTGAAATTCGTTATGGCCCTGGGCTTGCAACATGAGTGGTACGAACAGGG
>DATFJD010000343.1:0-3825 GCA_035269475.1 Halalkalibaculum sp. | reverse complement strand
CGGCTCGTTCTAAAGGAAAAATGGCTTGCCGATCCGCCCCAGATAAAACGATTATCCCTGTTCAAATAGCCTACTTGTCCGCTGATATCTTTAAACCTACCCTGGAGGCGTAAGGTGGTAAAGAGCTGGTGCTGTTTCAGCATATCGCTGAAACTCAGGCTGATACCGCCTGCGGCTCCGACACCAAACTGGCTAGACACCCCTACGCCACCTCCTCCGGTAATATAATCGAGGGTTAAGGTCGGTACATAATCACTCATGCCGAAAGAAGATTCAGGCGGCAGGTCGGTTAGCGGGTTTTCCAGGTAAGACCGCACTCTCTGGTTCCCGCTGTCATATGCTCCCGGCAGTACATTGGAATTTGGTATACGAGAGACACTCAGCAGCTGCTCTCCCATACGCTCATCGCGGGGAATCTCATATATGCTGTAGTTCGACTTATCAAAAACCGTTGCTACCATGTCCCCGGAATTCTGAGCGACGCTGAATGCGGGCGACAGCTCACCGATGCCCGAAATACCGGTACTGACACTTGTAACGCGGTATCGGCGTTCGTTCTCAAAATCATAGCGATAGATATCACTAAAACCTTCATAATCGGATATATAATACAGTGAGTTACCTTCTGCACTGAATTGGGGATTAATATGTTTGGTATCAAAAAATGACGGGATGAGTTCAATCTCACCGGATGAAACATCCATTATCCCGATTTTCATATTACCAAAAGTCACATTTTTCAGGTCGGTACCGGGCCCCCTGTCTGTTGAAAAGGCAATGCTGCTACCGTCCGGTGACCAGGCCGGCTGCAGTTCCGTATAGGGATCCTGCGTCATATTTCTCAATGAATCGGTTTTGAGATTGTAGATATATAGGTCGGAATAACCACCGTCTGACCCTGAAAAGGCTATCTTATTCCCATCCGGTGACCAGGCCGGATTTGTAATCGCATCCACTTCACCGAAATTCAGCCTTCTCTCGATGCCGCCATCCTGAACATCGATGATAGCTATCTGATTATCACCCTTGGCAAACACTACTGCCGCAAACCTGTTGCCGTCGGGCGACCAGCTGCCGGAGGATTCAATAAACCGCAAGGCATTCAGATGGGGATCGGTATTTGTGGAGGTAAGTTTTCGAATAATCTCTCCCGTTTCTGCGTCTGCCAGGAACAGTTCAATGGAAAACAGGCTCTTTTCTGTGATAAATGCCACATACTCTCCATTTGGACTAACGGACGGACCGATATTAATTGAACCTGAATTCTTTTCCTTGCCCAGCTTAAGCTCGCCGATTTCAGATGGTTTGCTTCTTTGTTCAACGTCGTCTTTATATTTCTCTTTGATCGCATTCTCCCATAAGGTAGAAACCGAATCAACACTGATTCCAATGGTCTGTTTCATCCCCTTTTTTAATCCTTTTTTAGCTGACAAGACAAATAATTCGGATACCTTGTCATCCCCCCATCTGCCGGCAATGAATGCCCAAACCGAATGTCCGTACCGGTAAGGAAAATACTCCGAACTTCTCGAGAGATCTTTGATGCTGGGCACGTCATCATTAAGCACGGCGTCGCGCAGCCACATGGCCGTGTGACTGCCTTCAGCACCTATAGACAAGTACTCGGCCATGCCCTCCACAAACCAAAGGGGCATTTGACTCATTGAACGGATGCCGCCAATTTCCTCCGTTTTGGCAATGTCATACTGAAAGGCATGAACCAATTCATGGCCCAGCACATGGTTGGTGCTTTGATTAGCTTCGGCAAAAGGCATGACCACCCGATTGCGTAAACCTTCCGTAACGCCTCCGGTGCCTATACCGACTCTTGAAATCACATCGGTCTGCTGAAAGTCGGCATGGTTGGCATAAATAATTAATGGATTCTTTGTCTTAAAGGAATGATTTAATGTACCGGAGTGACGCTGATACCACCTTTCGGAAAGCTTTCCCAAGTCTTTTATCGCTTTCTCCTCTTGGGGATAATGATAAATATCGAAGTGCTCGGTGTGAAGAATCTGGAAATCGAAATCTTCATATTGTACCTTATTACGTCCAAAATACTGCCCGTAAGCTATCTCAGGAATTGCAAAAAGAAATAATATTATAGCTAAATATAGTTGCCTTAACTTAATGCCAGACATAAAGTTAAATCAAATTTATTTATACAATAATATACATCTCTTTAATGAATTCTAACGCTTTTGAGTTCCACGGATATATTTTAATTCTTATGTTGTAATAAATAGTATCATTTACCTAAAATATATCATCTACTTTGCAGGCCCCGAATACTTTGTATATCGACATCGATAAAATACGCAAGCTGCTTTATGATGATGCGGGATTCATAAAAGAATTCACTGATGCGGCATCCGATTCCTTCCGGCAATTTGCCGAACGCTACGAGAAGTACCTTCTACAGCGAAATGAAACCGAGTTCAGAAAAGCCGGGCACAAGATCAAGCCGGTGGCCCTTATGATCGGGGTTGATGAAGTCGTGGAAGAGTATGAACACGCTAAAGACCTTCTCCATAATGAAGAACCCGAAGAGAGGCTCCGGGAATCAGCCGACAAGATTAAATGCATAACCTCAGATGTAATCAGTGAATTACAGGAATTACAGAAGTGATATCCTGATCATTAATTGACAAAGCACAAATATATGTAACTGCTGTCATCAGCATTTCAACTGAAGGTTGGCTGCGCCTGATACACAACAAAATAGAGTAGCATTCAACTGCCCTTCATTGGTTATTGTTTAGTAATTCTTTATCCTTTTCAGGTTAAGAATATATAGCTGATGGAATCCACCGATATACAGAAAAAGAGAAACCCATTCAAAAAGGCAGCCAAACTGCTTGCGGCAGCCTTGATCGCTTTCATTTATCTCTCATTCCTCAGTGTACTGCTTCTTAAATGGTTCCATCCCCCCACCTCCGCTTTCATGCTACAAAGACAATTAGAGGTTTCCCTGGATGACAATCAGGACTTTGAAATTAACTATGAATGGGCAGATTGGCAGGAGATCTCACCCTATGTAAAAGTTGCGGCCATCACCAGTGAGGACCAGCGATATGCCGATCACTGGGGATTGGACATGGATGCCATTGAACAGGCAATTGACGAGCACCAGAGAGGAGAATCGCTTCGCGGAGCCAGCACCATTACGCAGCAAACAGCCAAGAACTTGTTCCTATGGCCGGGGCAGTCATTCGTACGGAAAGGGATAGAGGCCTACTTTGCACTGCTTATGGAGGGCCTGTTATCAAAGAAGAGAATACTTGAGATCTATTTGAACATCGCAGAATTCGGCAACGGCGTTTACGGGGTCAAGGCGGCAAGCAATATCTATTTTAATACCGAGCCCTCTGATCTCGACATGATGCAAAGTGCACTGATGGTAACCGCTTTACCCAGTCCGAGACGATATAACCTGGCTGATCCTTCTCCATACATGATTGAACGAAGAAACTGGATTTTGCAATACATGTTCTACCTTGGCAATACCGATTATCTTAAGAAATTGGAGTGACAAATCTTTGATTGCTTAAAGATGCTAAAGAATAGATATTGAGTACGTTTAAAATCAAGAAAATAGAACAGATTCATGAAAATACTTGTCACCGGAGGCGCGGGTTACATTGGGAGCCATACATGCGTGGAATTGCTTGAGGAAGGTTATGAGGTGGTTGTGGTAGACAACCTTGCCAACAGTAAAAAAGAGGCTCTCAAAAGAGTGCAGGATATAACAGGAAAGAAATTATCCTTTTTTGAAGTTGACCTGCTCAATCAAGAGAAACTGGAGTTTGTTTTTTCCGAGCA
>DATFJD010000342.1:0-6661 GCA_035269475.1 Halalkalibaculum sp. | reverse complement strand
CGACGAGGCGGAAGAGATCTTAAGGAATATCTACGAGCAGGTTTCAACGCATCCCGGCGCCATCCATTACACCATCCATGCTACCGATGTTGACGGGCGGGCCGGCAACGCGCTCGATATCGTAAAGTCTTATGGAGAAATAGCTCCTGCAGTTCCTCACCCGCTGCATATGCCTACCCATATTTACGTTCGTCTGGGTAACTGGGCCGAAGTCATAGGCTGGAATACGAAATCGGCCAAGGCCGCATTACAATATCCGGCAGGAGGTGCAACATCGCATCACTATGTCCATGCAATTGATTATCTGGTTTATGCGTACCTGCAGATGGGAGATGATAAGAAAGCGGAAGCGGCATACCGGGAAGCTGTTCAAAGAGACCGGTACCAGGGCACATTTATCAGCACCTTTCATTTAGCTGCCATTCCGGCCCGGTTGGCTGTGGAGCAGCGAGACTGGCAGCGTGCCGCTTCGCTTGAACCGCGTACCCCGGAATATCTGCCCTGGGATGCGGCCCCTTGGGCAGAAGGTTTAACCTGGTTCGCTCGTGGGCTCGGCGCCCTCCATTCGGGGGATTTGGAAGCAGCACAAAAGGCAGAGCAAAGGCTGGAGGGGCTTCACGAGCGTGCCTTAGAGCAGGGGGAGCAGGGTATGGCCAATTATATTGAAGTCGACCGGCTGGTACTGTCAGGGTGGATTGCTCATGCCCGGGGAGCTGACGAACAGGCGGTTGACCTGATACGGTCGGCTGCCGAACTGGAAGAATCACTGGAGAAACACCCGGTCACACCGGGAGCCTTGCAGCCGCCCTATGAGGCTTTGGGGGATTTATTCTTGGCCCTCAATCGCCCGGCAAAAGCCCTTGAAGCATATCAGGCCTCGGAAGAAATCTGGCCGGGACGGCTGAACACGCTGATGGGAGCGTCACTGGCAGCTAAGTTGATAGGAAACGACCGGGTGTCAAGAGCTCATTTTTCCCGGCTCCTGGACGGCGTTCGCAGCGCCGGCCTAAACCCGACAGGCGGGGAAGAGGATTCTTCTTCTCAGTACTGAAAATGAATATACATTGCCGGCATCCCTGATACTTTGGCCCGGCCTATATCAGGGTTGTGGGTTCTTAAGGGAAAACCGGTTCCGTTTTGCAGAGTTAAATGCAAGTTCTAACATAGCCGGCGCTTTTTCGTATGCGAAAGCTAATTATTCCGGAAGCAAACCCCCGTACTATGTTACCTGGTATGTTTTACAGCCGGCAACGCTCTCAAAAAAAGGGATTCCAATACGCTCTTCGCAAGCAGTTTATATATGGTGTCACGGCCATCTTTATTCTCGTGATGTTGAGCGGCTGTCTTTTTTCACAGAGCAGTTCTGAAGATGTTAGCTGGCTGATCGACGTGCTCCGGCTGAATGAAGGATCGGCTGTGGCTGACATCGGGGCGGGTGACGGGGAAGAGGCCGTGGCCATAGCGAACCATGTAGCTGACGAGGGGCAGGTTTATGCTACGGAACTGGAAACGGAGTCGTTGGAAGAGCTACGCAATATAGTTGAGGAGTCGGAAACAGGCAATGTCACGGTGATCGAGGGACATCCCGGCCGCACCAACCTCCCCGCGCAGTGCTGCGACGCCATCTACCTGCGCAAGGTGTATCATCACCTTGAAAACCCCGCCTCGATGAATGCCAGCCTGTTTGAAGCGCTGAAACCCGGCGGACGTCTGGCTATTATTGACTTCCCTCCCTTCGGTGCTGAAGAGGAGGCCGGAGAACGTACATCGAACATGTCGCATGGGGTTAGCGCCGAAACCGTGGTGAAAGAATTACGGGAGGCGGGATTCATATTGCTAAGCAGCGACGACAAACCGGGCAGAAATTACTACGTGGTGATGCAAAAGCCGGAGGAAGACGGTTGAGCTCTATAGCCTGTTCTTTAATCGGCAATCAATAATTAGGTTTCCGGTTGTAGTTTTAAGCCGGATACCTCCGGTGGCACCCCTAATGACAAAATGAGGTTTTACTATATATTCCGTGCCGGCCGTCACTGAAAAGGTGAAAATTGTATTGAGAAACTATAAGTGGACTGTTAATACAGTAAAATTCAGATTTAAAATACGGCAGTAAAAACCGGGTATTTAGAGTCCGCAAAGCCTCAGCCCCTGAGTAATTTCATGGCATAGTAGAGAATGCCAAGCCCGAACAGCAAGTTAAGGCGGCCAAGCCAGCTCGATAATTTTCTATATTTTTTGGTCCCGGAACTGTTGGGCTGTCTGTCCATCAGTTCAGCTGCTTTCGGGCCGGCATAAAAGTCATGGATGCCACTCAGGATGAGCACTACGGCAAATAGGTGCAGTTTGATAAGGAGGCTGCTGCCGAAATTTCCGCTCCAAAACGATGAGGTAGCCAGGTCAGATAGACTGTAGCCGCGAGTAAGTAGATTGGTTATCCCGGTGACGGTCAGTACCAGGAAAAGAAACCATGAGATGCGGCTGAACTTCTTGCCGATCAGCGTAAAAAACTCGCCTTTCTTTCGGGCCAGCAATTTATGCCTGGAGGCAGGCACGAGTACGGCAACGGTGAATAGCATACCGCCAATCCAAAATATAGCTGAAAGGATATGGATAAAGACCGACAGGTAATACATCTGATAGGTATGTCTGTTTCTTGAAACGGTTACATAAAAAAGGGCGGCCCGTTTGTGAGCCGCCCTCCTATAAAATTGATTGGCTAGCTGGCGGAATTCTTAACAGAAATGACGCCTTTCATACCGGCCTGGTAGTGTCCCGGGAAGGTACAGATGAATTCGTAATCACCGGGTTGATCGGGAACTGTGAAGGTGACCTCCACGGTTTCTCCGCCACCTGCCAGTGCCGTTGCAGCGATAATCTGATCTTTGTAATCGGCAGCGATATAGTCATTGCCGCGAGCCTGCATGGAAGCCATGGCAACCTCATCTACATTCGCATCCTTGTCGATTACTACCACATTATGCGCCATAGCCGTTTTGGGGATCTGGCTTTTGGTAGTCAGCTTGATGGTAATCTCTTCACCGGCTTCCGCTTCAATGGAAGTTACGCTGAACTTCATGTTATCGGTTCCGACGATCTCGATAGTTTGCTGAGCCAGAGCCGTTGACACCGCGCCTAGCAGTGTAAGTGTAACTATCAGCGTGATTTTTTTGAGTGTATTCATGATTATTTCCTGTTTGGGATTAATTGGTATTTATTTGTTAAAAAGATCTTTGTTTCACTGTTGATTTTATGCAATGCCGCTTCAGGGATCGGCCCCGTTTCATAGTCAGGAATCGATTCGGCCGAACCGGATACAATACGTCCCGCATGGCCCATCCGCTCGTGCGGCAAGCAGAAGTAGTCGTAGACACCCTCTGATTTTATTTCCAGGTACCAGCTGTCGCCCGGCTTCAGCAGTCCTGAATCAAAAGGCTCGGCGTTTTCGGGAATACGCAGCGGGCGGCGGTTATTCGGATGGTATGCCGTGACGGTGTGTAATCCCTCCCTCACTGAAAATTTGATGAGGTCCCCGGGCTGAACCTGTACAACCGCCGGTTCAAATCGCGCATCGGTGCCGGTACCGGAGCCCTTTACTGACACTGTTACCGTATCGGTTTGAAGGGTGCCGGCCCATACACCACCGGTGCCGGGTACCAGGCAGAAGAACAGCGCTATGAATGCTGAAAATATCATTACAGCTCACCGTTATTGATTATCGACCTGATTGTCCCGGCCGCTTCATCCATCGGTTGGTTAAGCCCTTCCACCCGTATGGCAACACGTCCCTGTTTATCCAATACGGTGATGAGGTTGGAGTGGGCAAAATGGCCGTCGCTTTTTTCGGAATATTGCACGCCCAGCATCATTGCCAGGTTTCGCACACTCGCCGGCCTGGACGTCATAAAATGCCATCCGGGGATATCAAGCTGCTCACGTTCGGCGTACGCACGCAGCCTTTCCGGCGTATCGTTTTCCGTGTCGAAAGTTATGGCCAGCACGTTCACCGAGGCACGCTCGGAATCGTCGAGCATGCTGTACAGGCGCCAGGCATCCTGTATCAGAATGGGGCACACCTGCGTGCAGTTTCCGTAGAACATGACTGCAATTACCGGCTCGCCCCGGAAATCACTCAGGGCAAGGGAATCTCCGCGGTGGTCGGCCCACCCGGCATCCAGGTGATAGAGGGAATGCTGCGAGTTAATTTCGCGGGCACCCGGGGCACTATCCTTCTCATGATGGTGCTGGGCACTCAGGCCCGTCACGCAGGCCATCATCAGCAATATGAATGACAGTATTTTCATTGTTTTGCGGTTGCAGTTTCAGGTTTGTCGTTGATATCGTACGCGCACCGGAAGCCCATGGTCGCCGTAGTGGTTACGGGCCGGTAACTCATACGCGTGATGTATCGGATTGAGGCCGCGTAGCTATAGGCATTGCCCAGCTGCTGCATCCGTCCAACGGTGCCACAGTCTAGCGAGAGCCCATCGGCTACGGGAGGTTTGAAATCCTGCACCCACTCCATGATCAACCCGAACTGGTCTTTTACGCCGTGGCGGGTTTCAATTCCGGTGGATCCGACAGGTGCGCTGTTTTTGGTATCCACGCTTGAATACCAGCCCATCAGCCGGGCAGTGAAGCGGCCGGCCTCTTCCGGGGAATCAAAGTCCATAAGCTGAGCCGAGTATTCCCATTCGTTCAGGGAGGGAAGCCGTCCGCCGGACCATTGGCAGTAGGCACTGGCTGCGAACCACGATACGTGGGTTACCGGACGGTTTGCCCCGGTTTCATCGTAATCGGGACGTACCCCGTTCCAGTGTTCCAGGTACTTGCTGTTGGCAAAAACGGAGGGTACTTCACCGGGCTGCCACTGCTTGTTTTCAGCTGTAAACGCTGCAAACATTTCATTGGTCACGGCAGTCGCATCCATATAAAAAGCATCGACGGATATCGGTTCACCCTTTACTTCCGGCATTACGGAATGAAAAGATCCCGACGGAACCGGCACCTGCAGGGCTTGGGCCGCTGCCGTGGCAGCTAAACCCGGCGCCATCACAAAGGCTACAAAAGCGATTGCTTTGACAGGTGCTATGTTCGTCAGGAATCTCATGATCATTCGTTGTTTACTTTTATTTATCTCGTTGTACGTGTTGCACTCTTATTTGCGCGGGCCCGCCTTCAGCGTTCCGGTAGCGCCCTTTTCGGCATCGGCGAATTCGTGGTCGATCAGAATGTACTTGCCTTCTTCCGGCACAATCATATCGATGGTAGCAGAGCCGGAGGACCCGATGAGTACCGTCTGCATTCCCCGCATTTCGTTAAAAGGATGTCCCTCTAGCCATACCCGGTCAAAGATGCCGCCGATTACGTGGAAGCTGGAAGTTCCGCTGGGACCGTTGTTTGAAAAGTGAAAGCGGACGCGCTCACCGGCATTGGCCTTCAGCGGCTGGTCATGCAGAATCGTTTGATGGCCGTTGAATACCACGTGGGAGGGGTTCCGGTTTTGAGCGGCCTCAAAGTCATACTGATACAGTTCGCCCGGGCCTTTTCGCAGGTAGTACTCCGATTGTACCACCACATACTCTTTATCAACCTTTTCGTCCGTCGGGTATCCCTCTTTTGGAGTCACAACAACCACGCCGTGTTGCCCCATGGCGGTGTGCATAAGTACGCTGGGCGTACCGCAGTGGTAGATATAAGAACCGGCATAGTTGGCAACCCAGTCGAACTTGATAGACTCTCCGGGTGCTATGGTACGCCATTTGTCATCCTTGGCAACTGTTCCTGCGTGGAAATCCATGGAGTGCGGCATTGCCATAGTAGCGGGCTGTGCATCCATAAAGTTATTGCCGGCTACCTGCTGCATGAATGGGGCACCCTCTTTTGTTGGTTCGGTGATGGTGACTTCCTCGCCGGACCGGTTCTTCATGGTAAAGGTAATGCGGTCTCCCTCTCTCACGTGCAGCACAGGGCCGGGCACGGTGCCGCCGAATGTCCAGGCTCGATAACGCACGCCGTCTGCTACTTCTATCTCCTGGGCGATAATATCGATGCGCACCTCGTGATGCTTGTTGCCTTCATAGTCGAGGGGCTTCAGGTTGGGCAGCATGGTAACATACTCTCCCACAACGGGAGGCCCGTCATAATCTTCGGTAAACACCTCGGCTTCCGGCATTCCGAAAGTCATGCCGTCTATTTCATATTCCAGTGATTTATCCTTCGCGGTTTGCTGTGCCTGGGTGTTAAACACACCTAAAGCTAAAAACAGGCCTAAAAATGCAATGGTAATTTCTTTTATAGAGTACATAAGTACCTCAATGGTTGATTTGATTTGTTTTGATCTGTTGGTAAAAGTGATACTGTGTGCCTTGCGTCAGTGCGCTTTCAATCGCTGGTTTACCGGAACCGGTGTATGCGAAATAGAAGCGTGGTTATATGACGGCGCTCAGCTTAGCCGTGGGGGAGGCGAGTTGGGCAAAAATGTAGGCCCTGCCAAATCTTCGATAAGCGGCAGGTAAAATATTGAACCGCTTAGAAAAGCATGGGGATCGGGAATGGCTACGATCTTCAGTGTTATGGGATAGTAATCGGTATCCAACAGTTTCTGGTCGATGTCATTCCCGCAATTTGAACAGTCGGTTATCATCAGGTAGTGGACTATTTT
>DATFJD010000341.1:0-4656 GCA_035269475.1 Halalkalibaculum sp. | reverse complement strand
GTAGCTGAAAATAACGGCTGCCCCAAACCTGAGCCTAAGCAGCTGGAAGAAACAGTGCAGCGCGATCTGGAAAATATCATTGAAAGCCTTCAGTTCGGGGTCAACAGCTCAAATATTGATCCGGCTTCCTATGATGAACTGCAGAGGCTGGCACAAATAATGCAGGAGGACACCGAGCTGCGTTTGATTATCAGGGGTCACACCGATAATACCGGCAGTTCAAATGCCAATCTTGAGCTATCCATTGACCGGGCCAATGCGGTAAAGGACTTCCTGGTAAAGCAGGGTGTTTCCAACGATCGCATAGCTGCATTCGGTTATGGCGAAACTAGGCCTATTGCCTCTAATGAGACCCAGGAAGGCCGTGAAGAAAACCGAAGGGTAGAACTGGACCTTTATTACCCGCAATAGTCACTATTAAGGATTCCAAAAGCAGTGGCTGCCTCTTACAGGGCGTCACTGTTATAGAAAACTGTGACAATTATAAAGCGGCTGTGGCCTGTATGTTAAACATCAATGCTTGATCTGCACCAAAAGGATGAAGACGCACTTCATTATTGAGCAGGTTTTGGACCGTAAATTGAAGGCTAAGTCTTTTTTCCCAGAACCACTTTTTGGCTCCGATTTCAATATCCAGCTGAGGCGGAACCGTACTGTTGTATGTTCCGGAAAATATGGGGAATAGATTGTCGATATCCCGGTACTCCTTACCTTCGAGAGCATCAAACTCTTTCCAGCGGGTTGAGCTGCGATACTTGCCTTGCAGCGTCAGACTAAGATTCCTGACCGGAGCTACATCTATCTTATATTTAATATGAGTGCCCGGTACCTGACGGAAGTAATCTTCATACCTGCTCGATCCCTGCAGTGTGGTTCGCAATTCGATTGAAATCTCTTGCCTAAGCCACTCAAAAGTCCGATGGGTGGTAGTTGTTTGCAAATCAAATTGAGTGCCCTGTTCCCCCGTTATATTAAATATTCCGGGCGCTGAGCCTGTTTGCAGATCATAGCTCAGCTGCTGCCATGGAATGTTGAGCTCATAATGATGAGTCAGCTCTGATGTGATCGATAATGTTAGCTCATCAGTCGGGTTAAGGGTATTCCGCAGGCTAAAATGAATGAGCCGATTTTTGCTTATGCCTAGAGGCCGATCTAAATCAATATCGAGTTCCCGGTGAAAGTTATATCCTCGTGTAATCCAGTAGCCAAAAGAATGTTGACGAATGGGTAGGACCTCGCTATAGGATACATCGAGCTGCATGTTCCAGTCATCACTATTCGGTCTGTGCCGGTAATAGGCTTTAAGCGATGTTGCAGTCTGATTTCGATGGATATCCAGAGCGGCGCTGATCCGGTAGCTGTAAGCCCGTTTTTCTGCTAGTTTGACATCCATAAAAAGGCCGGTTATAAAATCATTCTTTCGGAGTATGCCGGGAGCTTTTGTTGTCATATCGTTAAAGCTTAAACCGCCGGAAACGGTAAAGTCTTGCTTCATGTAGGAAGCGATTCCTTTAACCAAATTGCCAAGCTGGCTCCAATCAAATACATAATCATGATCGCTGTTACGCTTGGTCAACCTTTTCTGATTGACGATATAGCGCAGCCCGAAATTCCATGGTTCACTGTGATACTTTGCAGTAAATGCAAGCTGCCCGTACCGGGCCTCTGACGGTACTTCCCGTCCAAAAGGCTGCAGGTAAATATAGTTACGGTCTTCAGCCGCAATACCCCTGGCTTTAAAGGTGAGTCTGTCAGTTATATAACCGGTTTCAAGCATTCCGCTTTGCGAATTGGTTTGAATGGGGTAAAAACGGGTTCCCCCAAACTCTCTCATGGTTCTGTGAAGCCTGCGGTGAGTCAGCGGATCTGTTTGCTGGTGGCGCCTCAACACATAAGTCCCCCGGCCATACCAGTTGTTTTTGCCAAATGAAATTAGTCCCCCCGTATCGGGCCCCCAGCGGTCGACATTCGGAGTGACGCGGGATGAATCATAAATCCATGGCCCGGGATCACCGGTTTCATTACCCAGGTAGACATTGCCGCCGGCATTTAAGCCGGATGCTACCGGGTTGTTGCGAAAATCAATTACCCCGGCCGTTTGAATGGTATGGTTATAGATGGACGGTTTCGAAGGTGATCTAACTCCATTCACGCCGGGCAGGTAAATTGGAAGCATATTCAGGCTTTGCCAACCAAAGAAATTGACGTCTACCGGTATGCCGTCAATCATGACAGCCGGCTTCAACCCGTAATTACCATAAAGGCCGTTGCTAAAGTTGTACGTGAACATATCAATGGAAGAAAATTTCCAGCCTGCTTTTCCGGAGACAAGGTCAGCCGGACGAAGGGCAGTAGCATCATTCAGGGAGTCAGGTTCCTGACCTGAGTTTGGCTGACTGAACAGTAGCAAAGGAGCTGCCAGTAAAACCAATATGAGCAGGGTATGCCTCATTCTAGCACCTTCTTTAACCAGCCCGGAGAACTAAAGGTATAGATGATACCCGCAGAAAGGTAATTAAGCCTGACAGGGTGGTAGGTCAGTGTGCGATTGTTTGTAAATTCCGCATATGCGCTGAAATTATCTGATAAGCGGTATACGCTTCGAAAAAGCAGCTCATAGGCAAATTCACTCTCATTGGTATCGAAATTATAAATCCAGTTAACATCAGGCCTTGTGTAAAGTTTTGCCTCATCATAGCTGAAAAAGGTATTGCCAAATCTCAGCAAGGGCCCTACTCTTAATTTATCGGTTAAGGCAAAATCGTAACCCCATCCCAGATAGACAAAGGTTGATTGAAAGTCAGAATAGCCCGGGAAACCGGGTGAATTGGTGAATTGCGTATATCGTACGCCGGTTTCGAGATGGCCGGCGTAGGAAGGCGTCTGCAAGCTGAGCTGCAGGCTGGGTTTTGAATCCCATCTATCCAGAAGCTCATTACCTGTAGCAGCATATCCCAGGAAGGCTCCTGCTGATATTGTCTCAAATGCCTGATGTTGTGCCGATACTTTGGGTGCATTTACCAAAACGATCAGGTTAAGTAGCGCTATTAGGTATTTTGACATAATCGGCTTGTTCAGTAATTCATCAGTAAAACAATAATAAAGCGGAAGTCAGGCAGATCTTTGCAGTTTGAGGTTGAATAAGATAACATTAACCTGTAGATCAGAAAATGCTTATACTTTACACAGTTTATAAACCTCGGGGATATAAACTCTTAAAAAATATCGTCAAAACTTTAAAGCCAGAACCATTTTAAGATATCCAAAGGTCATTATTAAATGGATGAATTAAAAGCGGAACTGTTTTTGGACGCTTGTAAAAAATCACGGCATGGGGTTGCTATTCTTTCCGGAAAGGGTGAGATAGAATGGGTTAACCACAGATTTTGTGAACTATGCGGTTTTAAAAAAGATAAACTGGAAGATAAAACCATAAGCGTTATTTCTGATAGTTTAAAAGATATTGGTAGCCTGGCTGAAAAAGGGAATAACACTATAATTACCAGCGGGAAAAACCAAAAAAAGAGCGCTATTCTTAGTCTTTCGTTAATCAGTGATATGGACGAGGGTTCTCACTATCTGGCCGAACTCACTTCTTTTAAGGATGCAGCAGATAACAGGTTAAGAGAGGAAGTGAAACAGAACCGCAGAATTATATCATCTTTAAAGGAAGGGTATGTTCTGGTTGATGAACATGCCAATATTCATGACGTGAATCCGGCTTATTGTGATATGGTGGGATACAGCCGGGAGGAACTGCTCTCTATGAAACTGACTGATCTCAGGGAGGGAATGACTAAAGAGTATCAGGAGAATTTTGTTGAAAAGGTTCGAAAAGAAGGAGGGATAAAGTTCAGGACACAGCATAGAACAAAACACGGAAACCTTATAGACCTGGAAGCAAACGCAGCTTCATTTGAAAAGAACGGCACCACATTTTTGGCAGGATTTGTATGGGATATCACGGAAAGGCTTGACGCTAAGAGAAGATTGGAGGAGAGCGAACAGCGGTGGCACCAGCTGGTAAACAACAATCCCCTGCCGGTAATTATCAGTATAGAGGGCATAATAAACTTCGTAAATCGAGCAGCACTGAAACTTTATGGGGCGGATAGCCGGGAAGAAGTTTTGGGCAAGTCTGTGCTTGATTTCGTTCCTGATGAAAATAAAAAGACTATTGAAAAACTTATTCGTAAGGTTAAAAAGGGTGAAATAATTAAATCATACGAACAGACCTTTTTAACCCTTAAAGATGAGAAGAAGGATGTGGAGATACACACCGTTCCCATTGTCTATAAAGGGGTTAATGCTGCGCAGACGGTATTAAAGGATATCACGGAAACGAAACAGCGGGAGCGAGAGCTTAGGATTACGCAGCAGCGGTTTATGTCACTTTTTAAACACAATCCACACCCGGTGTACTACTTTGACCTGGAGGGCAATTTCATGGGTGCCAATAAGAAGGTCGAAGAGGTCTCCGGTTACCCGGAAAGCGAACTCCTCAGTATGAATTTTGCTCCGATCATTGTAGAAGAGGACCTTGAGAGGACGGTTGAACATTTTGAAGCCGCTGCCGAAGGAGAGGTACAGGAGTATGAGATTAAAATTAATACGAAATCCGGGGATATCAGGGATTTGCGGGTGAACAACTTCCCC
>DATFJD010000340.1:0-13719 GCA_035269475.1 Halalkalibaculum sp. | reverse complement strand
TTGAATCGTAGTCATTTCGAATGGCAGCTTCCAGCAGGTTGAGGTCCCGCTCGTACTTTTCTTTCTCTTCTTCAATTTCGAGGAAAAGCTCTTTTAATTTGTTGTATGCCTGTTCGTCTTTGCTGAGCTCTTGTAGATGTTCTTTGATATTAGATTGCATAATTAATTACATGATTACTATTTCCGTAAGTACAAAACTATCCCGTTATACTGATCATTTCTCGGAAACACCAAAATGCCCGGTTATCATTCCTAAGAATCTAATTTTTTTACTAATTATTCAAACCGAACCTAAATAATAGTTTTTCATGCATTTACAATTTTATATATGCCATAAAAAGAAAAAGCCCGGATTTATGGCCGGGCTTTTTGATAAATATATGTGCCAATATTACTTGAGCAAGAGTTTTGAAATCGTATTCAGCTGCATGTTGGACGTTCCCTCGTAAATTTTACCGATTTTTGAATCACGGTAAAATTTTTCGACAGGATACTCCTTCACATATCCGTAACCGCCGAAAAGGTCAATTGCCAGAGAACTTACGTTTTCCGCAACCTCAGACGAGTGGTACTTGGCCATCGCCGCTTCTTTCAGAAAGCTCTCACCGTTCTCTTTCAGCCTTGCGGAATTATAGACCAGCAGCCGGGCGGTTTCGATTTCAGTTGCCATTTTTGCCAGCTGAAACTGAACGCCCTGAAAATCCGACACGGCCTGCCCGAATTGCTTACGCTCCTGGGTATAAGCCAGGGCAGCTTCAAATGCTCCTTGTGCAATACCGATCATTTGGGCACCTATACCGATTCGTCCTTCATTCAGCGTTTCAATGGCCACCTTATATCCCTTGCCTACTTCACCCAGAACATTATCCTTAGGAACGATACAGTCTTCAAGAAGAATCTCGCAGGTTGAGCTGGCCCGAATACCCATCTTGTTCTCTTTTTTGGATACCGAGAAACCTTCAAAATCACGTTCAACGATAAAAGCCGTAATGCCCTTGTAGCCGGCCTCGGGGTTCAGGTTCGCAAAAACCAGGAATATATCAGCCTCGTTGGCATTGGTTATCCAAAGTTTGGCACCGTTGAGTTTGTAGTGATCGCCTTCATCTTCGGCTGTCGCCTTCAGTGCGAAAGCATCGCTACCGGAACCGGCCTCCGAAAGACAGTAAGCGCCTACCTTTTCATTGGCCAGCTGTGGCAGGTATTTCTGTTTGGTCTCCTCACTTCCCCATCTCAGAAATGCGTTATTGACCAGGGTATTCTGCACATCCATAAATACTCCTGCGGAAGCGTCAACCTTAGAAATTTCTTCAATTGCTACGATAGACATAAAGAACGTACCGCCTCCGCCCCGGTATTTCTCGGGCACTTCAATACCCATCAGGCCCATGTCAAAAAACTGCTGAACTAAATCAGGGTCCAGCTTGGCCTTCTCATCCATCTCCTGCACCTTGGGTTTAATAACGGTATTGGCGAAATCGGCAGCTGCTTCCTTCAGCATCTGCTCATCTTCCGTAAGTTTCGTCAAGGGGGGCATCAATTGTTCTACTTGTTCCATGAAATAGCTTGCTTTAAATTCGATGTACTTTCATTTGAAAACCTTTGGCAATATAGGAAATCATAAGCTTATTATTAGCGTTCTTTTTAACAAGAACAGGCAGTTTACTGAGATATACCGGCAGGTTAGTAAAGTAGTATCAGCCTGATTATTTTAGCTCAGGTGAATCAAAGATACATGAAAGCACTCGCAAGATTTCACAGAACAGTTCCGCTGGTATATAAACCCGGACTGAACTTTACCGGCAGCGTTTATTTATTATTAAATCGAAGTACTCTTTTTAGAAATAATTCAGCATTAATGAAGTATTATGGCCGCAAAAAAAGATAGCCTCTTTGATGAATTCCCACCTGTATCGACCGAAGAGTGGGAAGAAGTTATTAAAAAAGATCTGCGCGGAGCAGATTATAAAGAAAAGTTAAAATGGGAAACCGGTGAGGGCTTTGACATCCTCCCCTTCTACCGCAGAGAAGATTTACAGGGAGACCGGCCCAAAAAACCCTTGCTCGCCGGGAAAGGAAAGGAGAATAACAGGTGGAGCATATGCGCCCCTATCTTCGACAAGGAAGCGGAAGAAGCCCGCAACTCAATGCATCATGCGCTGGAACGCGGTGCGGATGCCCTTCAGTTCACCTTCCTGATAAAGAGCACATCCGGGATGCTGGGCGGCGATCTGGAAGGAACCTCTGTGCAGTCGCAGGAAACCTTTAATACCCTGTTTAGCAATGTAAACCTGCCAGGCACCCATCTTGTTTTTGACTCCGCCATGGCTTCGCCGATCGTGCTTGCAATGCTGCAAAACTTTCGGGCGAAGCATGCATCTGAAGATACCGTTTCTGCCATTTTTAGCTATGACCCTTTCGCTTATGTGGCCCGTAAAGGTCAGCTGCCGAAAAGAAAAGAGTTTCTTGAAAATGAAATAGCTGACCTGGCTGAGATCACGGAATCAAATGAGGGCATCAAGCCGCTATGCGCGGATGGCAGGCTTTGGCATAACGCAGGGGGCACTATCGTACAAGAACTCGGGCTCTCCCTTGCTGCCGCCTCCGAATATATGGCCCTTCTTACCGGCCGTGGAATGGACCCAGGTAAAGCCGCCCGATCTATTAACTTCATGCTGGCAGCAGGTTCCAAATATTTTCCTGAAATTGCCAAGTTCCGCGCCCTGCGGATTTTATGGAGACAGATGCTCGAGGCCTACGAAACAGAAGAAGATATACCGGCATTCATCCATGCAGAAACATCCCTCTGGAATAAAACCATATTCGATCCCTATGTGAATATGCTGCGTTCCACAACCGAAGGGATGTCTGCTGCCATAGGCGGTATTGACTCTATGACCGTCCATCCTTTTGACCGGATCTTTGAAGAACCGGATGAATTTTCCAAGCGGATAGCCCGTAACACACAGATTATCATGCAGGAGGAAGCCTATTTCGATAAAGTTTCCGACCCTGCAGCGGGCTCCTATTATATCGAAAAACTGACTGATAAAATTGCGGAGAAGGCATGGTCGCTATTTCAGGAAGTAGAGATGGAAGGCGGACTTCTGAAATCTCTGCAAAATGGTACCGTCCAGACCTCCCTGGAGACCACCCAACAGCAGCGCGACCTTGAAATTGCATCAAGGGGACGGGTGTTTGTCGGAACCAATCAGTATCCGAATGCCGATGAACTTGTCAGTGAAGATAGACAGCTGAACGGCGAGTTTGCTACGGTATCTCTAAAAAATAGTGATTATGAGTTCTCATTAGAAAGTTCAAAAACAGCGATTATTTCTTCATTGCAAAAGGCCTTACAAGAAGGAGCCGCTTTGGGAGATCTTGTTCCAAAACTCTTTCAGGAAGACTGGAGCAAGCAAAACTACCGTACCGTACAAGTGTATAGGGGCAGCGAGGCTTTTGAGGAACTTCGTCTGGCAACCGAAAAACACACGAACAGGCCAAAAGTTCTGACCTTGCCACTGGGAGATAAAAAAATGCGTAAAGCGAGGTCCTCCTTTACATCCAACTTCTTTGCCTGTGCAGGATATGATATTGAAGATCCCATAGGTTTTGAATCTGTTGATGAGGCCGTTGAAGCAACCAAAAAACATTCACCCGAGATTGCCGTAATTTGCAGTTCAGATGAAGAATATAAGCAGCTGGTTCCGGCATTGTGTAGTAAGATCGGCAAACTCGACGAAGAACCGATTATCGTACTTGCCGGGCAGCCGAAAGATAAGCTGGAAGAGTACAAACAGGATGGCGTTTCAGAATTCATACATGCAAAAAGCAATGTACTTGAAACGCTTAAAATTTTTCACCGAAAGCTGGGAATAACAGAACACGGATAACACTGATCGGGCCGATTTAGATTCACACTGACTAAGATCTGTCAGCCCAATATTACCATAGCATCCGAAACCCATGATAATTTATTATGAGACCTGATTTTTCTGAGATATCGTATAAGTCCGAACTTTCTTCCAACGGCCGAGACCGCAGCGGTGACAGAGAAAAGGCTTGGGAAACACCTGAAAAAATCGGGGTTAAGCCGGTATTTACCGAGTCGGATATTGCAGGCCTGGAACACCTGGATTACGCGGCAGGAATACCTCCCTACCTTCGCGGGCCCTACTCGACGATGTACGCCCTACGTCCGTGGACCATTCGTCAGTATGCCGGGTTTTCAACGGCGGAGGAATCCAACAAGTTTTACCGCAAAGCGCTTGCCCAGGGACAGAAAGGACTTTCCGTTGCTTTCGACCTCGCCACACACCGCGGCTATGATTCCGATCACGAACGGGTAACCGGGGATGTCGGGAAAGCAGGCGTAGCCATTGATTCCATTCTTGACATGAAAGTACTGTTTGACCAGATCCCCCTGGATGAAATGTCGGTATCCATGACCATGAACGGTGCGGTGATTCCGGTGATGGCTTTTTATATTGTTACCGCGGTAGAACAAGGGGTTTCTAAGGATGAGCTTAGCGGTACTATACAGAATGACATCCTCAAGGAGTTTATGGTGAGAAACACCTACATCTATCCGCCAAAGCCCTCCATGCGAATCATCGGGGATATCTTTGAATACACTTCGCAGCATATGCCCAAATTTAATTCCATCAGCGTCAGCGGCTATCATATGCAGGAAGCCGGTGCCACCTGCGACCTTGAGCTCGCTTATACCCTGGCCGACGGACTGGAATACCTTCGCACAGGAATTGATGCCGGCCTGGATGTTGACGACTTTGCACCCCGCATCTCCTTCTTTTGGGCAATTGGCATGAACCATTTTATGGAAATAGCCAAAATGCGCGCCGCCCGTATGCTTTGGGCCAAGCTGGTGAAGCAATTCAGCCCAAAGAACCCCAAATCCATGTCGCTGCGCACGCATTGCCAGACATCCGGCTGGAGCCTTACCGAGCAGGATCCCTACAACAATGTGGCAAGGACAACCATAGAGGCAATGGCCGCTGCACTGGGACATACGCAGTCTCTGCACACCAATGCCCTGGATGAGGCTATCGCCCTGCCCACTGACTTTTCGGCCCGCATAGCCCGGAATACACAGATTTACCTGCAGGATGAAACCGGCATAACCAAGGCGGTAGACCCGTGGGCCGGTTCATACTACGTGGAATACCTGACTGATAAAATTGCCCGCAGGGCCTGGGAGCTTATTCAGGAAGTGGAAGAGCTGGGCGGCATGGCCAAGGCCATTGAAACCGGCCTCCCAAAAATGAGGATTGAAGAAGCGGCTGCAAAGAAACAGGCGCGTATAGATTCCGGACAAGATACCATCGTCGGCATTAATAAATACCGACTTGACAAAGAAGACCCAATTGACATTCTTGAAGTCGACAATACCAAGGTGCGAAAGGCCCAGATAGAACGATTGGAAAAACTTCGCAGCGAACGCGATGAAGGCGAGGTACAGGAGGCCCTTAAGCATATAACCAACGTAGCAGAGACCGGTGACGGCAACCTGCTGGCAGCGGCGGTAGATGCCGCACGCAAGCGGGCAACCCTTGGCGAAATATCAGATGCCATGGAAAAAGAGTTCGGCCGGTACAAGGCAACCGTTAGATCAATTTCAGGCGTGTATTCTTCAGAAATAGACCAGGATGACAATTTCAAAAAGGCTCGTGAACTGGCCGATGAATTTGCCGAACTTGAAGGCAGAAGGCCGCGCATTATGGTCGCTAAAATGGGTCAGGACGGCCATGACCGAGGAGCAAAAGTAATTTCAACCAGTTTTGCCGATCTGGGTTTTGATGTGGATATCGGACCGCTCTTCCAGACTCCCGAAGAGGCCGCCCGGCAGGCAGTTGAAAATGACGTTCACATTTTGGGAGTGTCCAGCCTGGCAGGGGGACATAAAACCCTGGTACCTAAAGTCATTGAAGAACTTAAAAACCTGGGACGGGAGGATATCATGGTGATTGTAGGCGGAGTAATCCCCCAGCAGGACTACCAGTTTCTGTATGATAAGGGGGTTGTCGGAATTTTCGGGCCCGGAACGGTCATATCCGATGCCGCCAGCCAGATATTGAAAGTACTGATAGAGAGCCGAAAAAGCTCCTGATATCACGAATTGCCTTAGTTGAAACGTCATTCTATGAGTTCAGATAAAGAAGAATCCAATAACGACTCCTCCCTTTCGGTCAGTAAGGGTGTGGAAGGCAGTGACTCTATCAACCCCGATAGCCTGAAGCACTTTAAAGGCAAAGGCAGAAGCCTCACCCTTCAAGACTACGTTGAAGGTATCCGGAACGGAAACCGTACCATACTCAGCCGCGCCATCACGCTTATCGAAAGCACCAAGGCCGAGCATCAGGACCTGGCCCAGGATATTATTGAACAGTGCCTGCCGGAAACCGGAGAATCCATACGAATCGGTATAACCGGCGTGCCGGGCGTAGGCAAAAGCACCTTCATTGAAACTTTGGGTAACTATATCATCGGAAAGGAAAGAAAGCTGGCTGTGCTGGCAATTGATCCTAGCAGTACCAGAACCAGGGGCAGCATCCTGGGCGATAAAACCCGCATGGAAACCCTGGCAAATAATCCAGACGCCTTTATCAGGCCCTCTCCTACGGCAGGGTCGCTGGGCGGTGTTGCGCGAAAAACCAGGGAAACCATCTACCTTTGCGAAGCCGCCGGTTATGACACCATTTTTATTGAAACCGTTGGTGTGGGACAGTCGGAGACGGCCGTTCATTCCATGGTTGACTTTTTTCTGCTGCTGATGCTGGCCGGCGCCGGTGATGAGCTTCAGGGCATAAAACGCGGTATTATGGAGATGGCCGACACCATTGCCATCAATAAAACCGACGACAGCGCCAAGAAAAATGTCCAGCAGGCGGTACGTGAATATAAGAACGCCCTGCACCTCTATCCCCCCTCCGAATCGGGCTGGGAACCGAAAGTCACGACCTGTTCGGCCCTCGAAGGTACAGGCGTTGAAGAGCTCTGGGAACTGATTCTTGACTATGTCTCAGCCACCAAGGAAAACGGTTATTTTGAGAACCAGAGAAACCGGCAGGCCAAGCACTGGATGTACGAAACCATCAACAACCGGCTTCAGGATGCTTTTTATAATGACCCTGAAGTTAAACGGCAGCGCAAGGAAATTGAGCAGCACGTGCTCTCCGGAAAAATGAGCTCCTTTAAGGCGGCCCAGAAACTGCTTGATTTATATCACCGCTAAGACGCTTTATAAACCGGGTGCCTCAGCGGCATATTTTAAACTAAACATTTTTCAGCGGTTTGCTGAACAGCACCGGATCGGAAACGCCAAGGGAATCTCCCACTCTTCCAATCATAATAAAGGTGGTTATCACTGCATTGACTTCCAGAAGCTGTCCGTTATCCCAGTGATTCCGAAGCTCCTCCCAAAGTTCGTCGCTCACATCATTGGCATCTTCAGCAATCTGTTCCACCAGCTTAAACAGTGCTTTTTCAGCATCAGAATAGTGCGCGCTGGTTTGCCATTGTGAGTTGGCCACGTCACCTATCTTTTCAAGAGGCACTCCCAAATCAGCTGCTATCTTTTCATGTGCCCCATAGCTGTAGGTGCACTGGATGGAACGCAGCGTTTTCAGTATGATCAACTCTTTTAGCGCCCAGTCAATTCGTCCCGGCCCAAGTGCCTGAAGTGTAAATTCAGTTATGGTCTTGCACATGGGCGGATTATTGGCAAGGGCTTTCACCAGTTCCGGCACGTGACCGAAATAGTCTTCCGTGGTTTGCATTAACTCATTTAAGGATGCATCCATGTTATCTCGTTCAAGTAATTGTACGGCAGGCATAATCTTATCCTCTTTTTTGTTTAAAATTGAATTCTGATCAGGAGCTTTGCGCTTTGAAATGTTCAAGGTGCTTTTGGGCGGCTTTTGATTTTGGCGGATCCACCTCAAACAAGACCGGCTGATGCCCATGAAAAGCGTCTTCCAACTCAACACCCATTGCATCTCCAAACTTGCTAACCTGCAGGTAGGCACCGATTGTTGCAAGAATTTCTATTACCTGCCCGTCATCATAATGCTTCTTAACCCGTTCCCACACATCGGCGGGTATCTCCTCAGGATTCAGCACTACGTGTGAGCACAGATCCAGAATGGCAACCTCCTGCTCGGTATAATGCGGACTGTTTCGATACTCCACGCCAACAATGTCCTGCTGCTTTTCTTTGGATACGCCCAACCTGCTGCTGACTGCTTCATGCTGGGTAACGCAGTAGAGACAGTCGCCCATCTTGGTTGATTTAAGTATTAACAGCTCTTTGGTCACCCAGTCAACCTGGCCGTCTTTCAGAATTTCGAAAAATATCTCCCACATTTTCTCACCGATTTCCGGGGCATTCCCGGTGATCTTGAAAATATTGAGAACCATTTCAAATCGTGCTTCTGCTTTATCATACACCTGTTTCGTTACCTCATCGGCTTCTTCAGGTTCGATATAGGGAAGTTGTGCCATAATAGTACCTCCGGTTAAGAGTTGTGTTTATTTAGAACCAATCGGTCCATAACTAGTTAAATTTTTTAATCCAGTACTGTCAATATCATATTGCTTATCTTTTTCAGTTCTGATTTGCTCGCTCCGGCTCTGGCCATGGCGAGGAGCCCGCTTCTGCTGCTTACCAGGTAGCTGGCAAGTGCTTCGGCTTTTTTATCTTTGGGTATCCCTCCTTCCTCCTGCGCTCTTTTCACGGCCCTGCTAAAAATCTTTTCAAACTGTCTGGCCCCGTCATTAACTATTTTCCCTACCTTAAGATCAAAAGGGGCTTTAGCACTTGCTGAATTCATGATCATGCATCCCCAGCGGCCCTTTTGCTGAGATACTTCTTCCGCAATGCTATCAAAGAGTTGCTCAATAAATGTTCTAGCAGAAGGAGCTTTGTGCAAATCATTCAGCAACTTATTGCTAATCGACTGCCGGTAGTGCTGAAGGCACCGTTCATACAGCTTATGCTTGCTTCCGAAACTTTGGTAAAAACTGCTTTTGGAGAGGCTTGTTGCAGCTAGCAGGTCACTCAATGAAGTAGCATCATAACCCTTTGCCCAGAACACTTCCATTGCCTGGCCGATTGCTTCTTCGGGATTAAATTCAAGTGGACGTGCCATACTATAAGTACATTTAATTTGATTGCCCGTAATTTAGGACCAATCGGTCCAATAATCAAATATTTTATGTTCCCGGGTATCTAAAGCCAATTTATTTTTTAAATCACTCTTAAAACAATATCTCCGTCATCCGCCCTGATACTTACTTTAGCATTGCCGAGGGGGAGCTCGAAAACGGAACGGTCATCATCGTCCATCGTCTCTTTAAATTCCCTGCTTGTAGAGATACCGGCGTTGTCATGGCGGATTTCAAACTCTCCGCCGCCTCCTGCAATATTCAATCGGAGGTCAGCGTCATCCATATCAAAGCGGTAGTTGCCTCCATCCTGAAGCCTGGTAGTGATGTCCAGATCGCCGTCATCAGTGTTTATTTGGATCTCATGAAAGTCGCCGTTTAGGATCCTGGCATCCCCGTCAACTATATCGAGATGAAAGACCCCTTTTCCCCGGTCCATGTTGAGCTCCCCATCATCCAGATTTATACTGAACTCGTCCCCGTTGCAATTACTGAGTTCAATATCCGAATCATCAGCATCAATATGTATCGCCCCGTCAACTGAAGTTATCAGGTAATCTTCATCATCTCCCTCCAGGTTTAGGCTTACTCCCCGGGGTGTTTCGATGGTGATTTCATACTCTTCGCGCGACGAACCGAATATGACATTGTTACCGAAATCACGCTCTTTCTCATAGATATTGAGGTTTCCGTTCACCTCTTCCACAATCATCTCAAACTCTTCCTTCTTGCCGATGGACAAGCCTTTTACTCTCAGCTTATATTCTACAACCACCCGCACGTCCTGCCGGTCGCTGCCGGTCACAGTGACGTTGGCATCATCGCTTTGCAGGCTAATCGTACCTCCACTGTCAATAGCATATACTTTGTCGAGGTTAAACTCATCGGTCGATTGGGCGTGGGTATTTGACGATAACAGAAATAGAAATGAACATACGAACAGTGCAAACTTGTACATATACATGGCAGTGTTTAATTATTTCAGTGGGTTACTGCTGATATTACGATAGGATAAGGAAAATGTTAGGCTTAATTTGCCGGTGCTTATATTGAAATTAATCAGTACAGAGTAGTAGCTTCGCCAAATTTATGAGTTATTTGTACTGGTATTCAAAATTATAGTACTAAGCGTTTCTTTCAAGAAATTTCCAGGAAGTGTTCTCCATACCGAACTCTTGATATTGATATAAAAGTTCAAACCCGGTTAGAAACTCTCTATCTTATCCCGTTTTAAAATTAACAACCAATATTGTAAACTTCCGGGGATTATTGGATGATTAACAATGAGATAATCTGTTTTACAGTAAAACTATCCCTCGGTTTAAAATCTTACATTATTTATGGAATTTAAAAACCCGGCCACCATAATTCTTCTTTCCGCTACATTTTTCCTGGGTTGCCATAAATCTGAACCTATGGTCAAAGAAAACCCTGAGGTGCCCGATTCTTCGAGATCTGCAGCCTCCATTGGTATCGTGGGAAGCGAGGCCGATACAACAACACAGACTAAAGGCGGTATTGTACTGATGGGCGGCAGCACCGATGTTGATGATGCCATGCAGTGGATGATTGGGCAATCCGGCGGAGGGGACTTTGTGATTATTCGTGCTACGGGAACCGATGCCTATAATCCGTATCTTTATGACATGGGTGGTATCCATTCGGTAGAGACGTTGAAAATAAATTCGGTGAGTCTGGCCAACGACTCTGCTGTAGCTAATACTATTCGTGATGCGGAGGCATTATTTATAGCCGGTGGCGACCAGTCTGATTATGTACGCTTTTGGAAGGGGACGAAGACTGAAAATGCTATTAATTATTTGATTAATGAAAAAAAGGCACCGGTTGGGGGAACCAGCGCCGGATGCGCTATTCTAGGGGAAATCAGTTTTTCAGCTTTGAACGGTACTATCACATCCGAAGAGGCATTGAATAATCCCTATCATAACAGACTTACACTGCAGGATGGAGGTTTTGTAAAGATACCATTTCTGGAGAACACTGTCACCGATCAGCATTACCTTGCCCGCAACAGGGTCGGCCGCCATGTTGCCTTTATGGCGCGCATTGCTGAAGAAAAGGAGGGCTTGGTACGCGGCATCGGTGTGGATGAACGAACGGCTGTGGTAATTGACTCAACCGGCATGGCTATGGTACTTGGAGAAAGCAGCGCCCTATTTTTAAGCCAGACCGTGGAGTCCGGCGATCCGGAAGTCCTGCAACAAAACGAACCGCTGACCTGGCAGAACAATAAGAATGCACTTACCGTTTTTAAAATCAGTTCCGGTACGGATGGTTCTTACCGCTTTGACCTCAACACCTGGACAGCCGAATATAACGGTATCGCTCCGTTCTTCTATTATGTAGAGGCAGGAGAATTAAAACGGGCTGATGAATAAGCAAACTTGCCTTACATAGTATCACTGACTTCACGGATAGGCTTTATGCGGTCAGAAATGTTCTACCAGCTGTACTACACTCCTACTTTTAGGTTCCATTTACTGCTGGACAATAGCTTAATCCCGGTATAAAATGATAGTTTAGATACTGGATAACCAATTTCAATCTACGTTAGCATAATAGCCTTAACCGATATTCATCTCTGCCTGGGTGGAAGAAAAACCGACATCTTCTTCATCAATTTTCTGCTTGCCGAGCGTTTCCTCCATTTCTATGCGAAGTTTCTGGATGGTAAGCCCGCTGGTAAGCGATCCGTTGCGGGCAATAGATATTCGACCCGTTTCCTCCGATATCACCAGCACAAATACGTTATTGGTTTCGGTGATGCCCACTGCCGCACGGTGTCGGGTACCGAATACCGTGGATATGTTTGGATTCTGTGAAATCGGCAGGTAACAGCTCGCTGCCACGATCCGGTTATTGCGAATCACTACGGCCCCGTCGTGAAGCGGCGTGTGTTTGTTGAAAATGGTCTGCAGCAGTTCACTGTTGACCCGTGCATCCAGTTTAAAACCGACATCCACCAGGTCCTGAAGCGAAGAGGTACGGGCAAAAACGATAAGCGCTCCCGTCTTGGAGTGCGACATGGCGCGCGCCGCATCAATGACTTCATCGATGATGCTTTCCGAACTGGAGCTTACAAAAAAGCGGTCGAGATTGGTATTCTGGCCCAGGCTATAAAGCAATTTGCGTATTTCGGGCTGAAAGATGATGAAAACGGCCAGCACACCTACATCCAGTATGCGACGCAGTATGAAGTTTATGGTACTCAGCCCGAGCGCGCTCACTACCGCGTTGATAATAATGATAAATACAAGCCCGACTGCCGCCTGGATGGCAAAGGTACCCCGTATCCACCGGTAAAGGTAAAAGAGCACCATGGCAATAATAAAGACTTCAATAAAGTCTTTAATGCCAAATTCTAAGAAACCAATCGGAATCAAGGTAGCTTTGTTTAAGGTTTTAGGAAAATATTGAACATTGCTTATAATTTAATTCTTCATACGAAGTTAGAAGTTCGAAATTGAAATTTAGATAACAAAACCAAAGCAAACAGTTGTTAACTGCCAACATCCAACATCTAGCCTCTAGCTTCCAGTCAACTCATTATAAACCAAAATCGAATCATTTGCTTCCTTAACGTCATGAACGCGAATAATCTTTGCGCCCTGCGTCATGGCGTGGTAGTGAACGGCTACTGTCCCTGTTACACGATCATCTACCTCCCTGTCTTCAAGTATTCTGCCAATCATTGACTTGCGGGATGCACCGACCAGTAGCGGATATCCTAAATCAACAAATTCACGGAGCCTTTTCAAAATGGATATATTATGCTGCTGAGACTTACCGAAACCGATTCCCGGATCCAGAATGATCTTTTCAAGTCCGGCTTCTTTTGCCTTTGCAACCTGTTGCCTGAAGAATGATTTAATATCCTCAACTACCTCATCGTACTCGGGATCTTCTTGCATGGTTTTAGGATTTCCCTGTGAATGCATCAGAATGTAGCCGGCGTTATGGCGTACACACAGTTCGGCAAATCGAGGCTCTTTCTGCAATCCGCTCACATCATTGACCAGGTGAACGCCCAGTTTAAGGGCCTCTTGCGCTACCCGGTATTTGGTGGTATCAATAGAAAAAATGGTATCGGGAAAGCGGGATAATGCCTTTTCAAGAACCGGAAGAACGCGCTGCAGTTCCTCGTCTTCCGTCACAGGATCGGAACCCGGCCTGGTAGACTCCCCTCCCACATCAATAATAGCAGCGCCTTGCGATACCATAAGCCCGATACGTCCCAGTGCAGAATCTATGTTATTATATTCGCCACCATCTGCAAATGAATCGGGCGTGGCGTTAAGGATGCCCATTATTTTGGGGGTAGTTAGGTCCAGAACACGGTCTCTAACTGTTATACGTTCAGGGGTTGATAAACTCAATTCGGGATAGGTGATTAGGTTATGAGGTGATTAGGTAAGAACAAAAAAAGTAATCACTTAATCACCTAATCACTTGTTTTCAGTCCCAGTCTTCTTCCAGCAGGTTAAATTTATCTTCAACTTCAGCCCACTCATCCGCATC
>DATFJD010000339.1:0-6874 GCA_035269475.1 Halalkalibaculum sp. | reverse complement strand
ATGGCTATAGACGGGGAGGGCAGGATTCTGGAAATTAAACCGGAGGCCATTCACCAGAGAACACCTATCTATATAGGTTCCAAACAGAATGTACTTAAGGTTAGGGAGTTCATTAGGGAGTATTCTGAAAAACCCCTTCAGGCTCAATAAGCCGGACCTATCCAAATGGGTATTAAGAATTTCAGCCGGGAGGAATTTATACAAAGCATTATCGGGGCTACTTTGGCTTCCTTAAGCGGCCTTACCTACTTTTCCGGAATAGCCACTCAAAAAAGTAATAACCTGGATGAAGTTGTTGAAATACCTGAAGAAGCGATGGTGCTTTTTCAGGGTGATTCTATTACTGATGCCGGAAGAAGCCGCAGCCACGAAACTCCAAATACCGTCTCAGGTTTAGGCAACGGGTATGCATTTCTTGTTTCTTCGGACCTGCTGGCAGGCTATCCCACTAAGAATATTACCTGCTACAACCGTGGAATAGGCGGGGACAAGGTGTTTCAGCTGGCAGATCGCTGGGAGAGGGATTGCCTGGACTTAAAACCGGATATTCTCAGCATACTGGTAGGCGTAAACGATTTTTGGCATACTCTTGATTTTGACTACCAGGGAGATGCCGGTACCTATGAAAAAGATTACCGAAAGTTGCTGAGTGAAACCAGAAAGGCTTTACCTGATGTAAAACTTATTCTGGGTGAACCCTTCGCTTTGCAAGGCGGTTCGGCAGTGTCGGATGACTGGTACCCACGCTTCCCAAGGTATCAGAAAGCTTGCAGGGATATCGCAGATGAATTTGGAGCCGCCTTTATACCGTACCAATCTATATTTAACCAGGCATCCAAGCAGGTTCCTGCTACTTATTGGTCAGGTGACGGGGTTCATCCTACTTTGGCTGGAAATCAACTCATGGCTAATGCATGGCTTGAGACATTGAAAAGGCTATAGTTGAAATCAGTCAACAATAAGCCTCTAATCAATCACTCTGCGTCCATTTGAAGCCATTTCAAACGGCCTGAGCGCCGAATATTTAGAATTAAGTGTTTTAAAATGGTCATTCCGAATAACTTCACAGTTATTATCCACTAGTATAATCCTGCAAAATCAGTGTTAATCTGTGGCCATATTTAACTCATTTACTAAAAAAAGCTTCCTACAGTAACCGGCTCGGTTCAATTATCAACGGTTACGGCATGGTATCGGGCAGCGCCACTTTCATTCCTTCCTGGATATCATGTGAAAGGCTAAACCCGCTGTTAGTTTCAATTACGTATTTGGCGGGTGCACCGGAACTTAGATTATTCTCCGAAAATGGCTGCGTATTCTGATGAATCCTTACGATTTCTCCAGATTCATTGACAAAAAATATGTCCAGGGAAAGCGGAGTATTTGCCATCCAAAAACTCAGGGGCTGCTGGTTATCAAAGATAAAGAGCATGCCTTTGTCGGCGGGCAGCTCGTTTACATCCATAAGACCCATATTGCGCTCTTCCTGGTCGTCCGCAACGGCTACTTCTATGGTGGTTATCGCATCACCTTCCGAATTAAGAAAGCTTAGCTCCCCGGTGTATTCAATGGTACGGCCTTTTTTCATTTCCTTGTTACCGGCTTCCTTACCGGAGCAACCCGCCCAAAGGAGCGGGATGCCAATTATTAGGATAAAAAGACTATTTAACTTCAAGTGGAACTTCATGGGTATTGCCATTTACTTCAAATGTTATGGTGTAAGACCCTTTTTCGAGATATTCAGGTTTGGAATCTTCGCCGGCGGCATCTTTCGTTCTTAGATTCCAGGTAAATGAATTAAATCCATAGCTGCCTTGATCTGTCAACTCTTTAACGGTCTCATTATTTTTGTTGATTGTAATGGATACCTCTTGCTGCTCAATATTTTGGTCCCCGATCCAGTACATCCAGTTCACCTCAGGTTCGTTTATTTCCCGGTAAGGTGCGCTTCGGCTGCCCCATCGATTAGAAAATGAAACCGGAGACGGCTCTATTCCCAGTATCGGATCATCAATATTCTTGGCAACTTTATGCAAGGGTTTTACATCAGTCACAAAAATGCTGCGCCCGTGAGTGGCTACTACCAGATCCAGGTCTCTAGGATGAACCAGCATAGTGTAAGAAGCTACATTCGGTATCTCATTAAGCAGATGCCAGTTATTCCCGTCGTTAAAACTGATAAAGGTCCCGTTATCCAGGCCGGCATATAAGATCTCAGGTACTTCGGGATCCTGGATTATAATGTTAGTCACGTCTTCCGGAAGATCACCTTTTACTGATTCCCAGGTTTTGCCGTAATCGGTTGTTTTATAGACGTAGGTTTTAAATTCATCAAAACGGTAACCATTCAGGGAAACATAGGCGGTTGCCTCATCATGTTTAGAAGCATGGACTTCACTAACCCAGCGGCGATCGGGAAGACTGCCTGAAACATTGGTCCAGCTTGCGCCTCCGTCTCTGGTTAGCTGTACATTCCCGTCGTCGGTACCGATCCAGATGACGTTAAAGTTCAATGGCGATTCAGCGATGGTGGTAAGAGTAGAATAGGGGACATCGCCTTCTTGCTGACTTTCCTTTTCATTAGTTAAATCCGGGCTGATCGGCGTCCAGGTCTCTCCCTGGTCAAAGCTTCTATTGAGTTTCTGTGTCCCGAAATATACGATATCGGCATTGTGGTTGCTCAGTTCCACAGGGGTATTCCAGTTATAACGGTAGCGTTCTTCACCGACCTCATGGCGGGGTGTGATACGTGTGTAATCGTTTGAAGACCGGTCAATCTTGAAATAATTGCCAAACTGGAAGCCCGTATATACGAGGTTGCTGTTTCGGGGATCGACCTGTACATGCATGCCGTCACCGCCAAAAAGCCTTTCCCAGTGATTGTTATCATCCGGTGAACCGGTAGAAGGCCCGGTGTATACCCCGTTATCCTGCAAGCCGCCGTAAATGTTGTAGGGTTTTTCCATATCCACGTCAACGGTATAAAACTGTCCGACCGGCGTTACATTATGATGAATAAAGTTAATGCCCCCATCATGACTTTCGTAGAGGCCTCCGTCGTTGCCTAGTAAAATGTGATCCGTATCTGCCGGGTCAATCCACATGGCGTGGTGATCTACGTGCACCGGCTGGTTTTCCGCGATAGGTTTCCAGGTAGCGCCCCCATCGGTTGATTTTAGGGCAGGCACACCCATGATATACAGCTCCTCCGGATCGGAAGGAGAAACACGAACTTCACCAAAATAATATCCATAGGTGAAGATGATATTATCCAGTGCATATTCATTGACCATCTGCCAGCTTTCTCCGCCATCGGTCGATTTATAAACTTCTGCCCCGTTAATATCCGTTTCAAAAAGTGCGGCATTGGCATCTCCCAGATATTCAGATAAAGCCTTAGGTTCATACTTGCCCTCGCGCACATCGAGTTTAACCCGGGCGGCGGTATACTTTTTTGGGAACCCGTTATCACGTAAAAATTGCTCCAGCTCTTTGTCATCCAGCTGCTGAAACTCCTCCTTATTCATTTCAAGAAAATCGGTCTGGGTCAGGCCTTCTTCCTCTTCTTCGACTTTCGTTTTGGTCTGCTTCTGGTTATCAAGAAATGCGTACAGTATATCGGGGTTGGATTTGCTGACGTCAATGCCTATACGTCCGACGTAGTCATCTTCAGGGAAGCCTTCCATAACCTTGTTCCAGCTTTCCCCGCCATCGGTCGACTTGTAGATTGCAGAACCGTTGCCGGCTTCCTGAAAATTCCAGGCCTGACGGAAACGCTGCCAGGTGGTTGCCCAGAGTATTTCCGGATTCTCGGGATGAATAATCAGGTCGATAACACCGGTGCTGTCAGGGGGTGAAAGGGTCTTCTGCCAGTTTGAGCCTCCGTCGGTTGTTTTGTAGATACCGCGAACTTCATTCATTGAGTAGAGCGGACCCATACTTGCTACCCAGGCTATATCCGCATTTTCAGGATGGGTTACGATACGTCCGATATGCTGTGAACCTCTTAGTCCGGCAAAATTCCAGCTTTTGCCTCCATCATTACTCTTGTAAACACCGGCCCCTGCATAGCTTGAACGGCTGCTGTTGTTCTCGCCGGTTCCGACCCACAGGATGTCCTTGTCCGCCTTTGAGATGGCAATGTCACCTATGGTTAAAGATCCCTGGTTATCGAAAATAGGGGACATGGTGTTTCCGCTGTTGGTCGTTTCAAAAACTCCCCCGGATGCGTAAGCAACATAAAAGTGGCTGGGACGTTGCTCATGCACGGCAATATCAGTGACTCTGCCGCTCATTACCACGGGTCCGACATTCCGAACGGGATACTCCTTGAATATGGAGTTTTGCCTCATTTGCTGATACTGCTCAACAGTTTGGTTTCTCTGCTCGGTTGTAGTGGCTTCTACGATTTGAGAATAGGCAAATGAATAACTGAATAAGAATAGGAATGTGAACAGCAGGCTGGCTTTTGTTTTCATAGAGAGAAATTTGTTTGTCAATTCTGTTTCCGGGTATTACTTAAACAACGGATTACTTTACAATTTTTTCGTAAAAATTTAAAAAAGTAATGAGTTGGCACTGAATTAAAGTCTCATGATGATAAAGAATTTCAGTTATCTTATGAAGCTATTTTAAAACGGCAGCTTAGTTGTTTTTTAGCGCTATTAACGGTATCTTTGATTGGTTTAAGTGAGCGCCGAAAGGTCCTCACTTTTTTTTGTACCTAAAATCAGGAAAATCGTGCAAAACAAAGTAATAGAAAAGATTTCTGAACTTGCAGAATCGGTTCTTGCGAACACCGATTTCTTCCTCATTGAGGTTGAGATCAAGGGTAGCAAAGAGCCCGTTGTATGGGTTTATATTGACACCGACAATCGCGGGGTCAACATGGACGAGTGTGCTGAAGTGAGCAGGGAGCTTAGCTTTCTGATGGATGCTAATGACATCTTCCCGGGAGGATACCGTATCAATGTTTCTTCTCCCGGTGTTACCAGGCCGCTTTCCGACAAGCGGCAGTATCCCAAAAACAAGGGTAGGAAGGCCAAGGTCAAATATAAAGTAAACGGTGAATACCTTAAGATAGAAGGTGTTTTGCAGGATGTTGATGAAAATGATATTGCAATTGAGCAGGAAGACGGTTCGGTACTAAAGCTGGATTATGACCAGCTGGTAGAAACAAAAATAATACCTACAATTTAGAAAGTAACTGAATAAACTGATGCAGACAGATATTTCGAAACAAATTATTCAGTCTTTTGCGGAGATCGCAAAAGACAAAGACATTGATAAGGATTTACTGTTATCCATTCTGGAGGACGTTTTCCGTACCATGATTCGCAAAAAGTACGGAGATGACGAAGCATTTGAAGTTATCATCAATGCCGATCGAGGCGATATCCAGATCCTGCATGTACGCGAAGTGGTTCCCGAGGAAGAGCTCACTGACGAGGTCAATGAAATTACCCTTGAAGAAGCGCTTAAATATGATCCCGACCTGGAATTATACGATGAATATGCTCAGGAGCTTTCTATTCAGGACTTTGGCCGCCGTGCAGTAATGATGGCGCGGCAACAGCTGGCGCAGCGGATCCGTGAAATCGAGAAGGATAATATATTTGAAGAATATTCCGACCGTGTAGGTGAAATCGTGCTTGGTGATGTCTACCAGATCCGGAGCCGTGACATGCTTGTCAACCACAACGGTGTGGAACTGGTACTGCCTAAAAGTGAACAGATTTACAAGGATCGCTATCGAAAGGGAGATACCATAAGGGCCGTTGTCAAGGAAGTAAAGCGGTACAATGGAAATCCATCAGTTATTATATCAAGGACTTCACCGCTATTTCTTGAAAGGCTCTTTGAAAATGAAATTCCGGAAGTCTTTGACGGTATCATCGACCTTGTTCGCATTGCACGCGAGCCCGGTGACCGTTCAAAAGTAGCCGTTGTTTCTCATGATGAACGGGTTGATCCGGTTGGAGCCTGTGTGGGTATGAAAGGAATTCGAATTCACGCCATCGTCAGAGAGCTTCAGAATGAAAATATTGATGTTATCAACTATAGCGATGACAAGTTTGAGTTTATTAAACGCGCGCTGCAGCCTGCAAAGGTTCTCAGTGTAGAACTGAGCGAAGACGGCGAACATGCCAAGGTTCTTGTACCTGCCGATGAGGTTTCCAAAGCCATCGGAAAGGGCGGTGTCAATATTCGCCTCGCTTCCAAGCTTGCGGAATGTGAGATCGATGTTTACCGTGAGGTTGAAGAGGAGGATGATATAGACCTGAAAGAATTTGAAGTCGACTTCGGAGCCGACGTCATCGAGATGCTTCATGAAATAGGCTGCGATACAGCTCGTGCCGTGCTTGAGCTGGATGAAGAAGAAATTGTACGCAGAACCGAAGGGAAGATAAATCCTGAAGAGGCCGAACGCATTATCGATATCATAGCATACGAATTTGAAGACGAACAATAAGAGGGTATCAGGCAGGGTCTTTAATACTTGACCCATTACCAAAATATCCAATACCTTCTTATTTTAAAGCGAATCCGCAATTTTGCGGTCTAGAAATACATAGTTCCACTTAATTATATTTATGTCGCCAAACGATAGACCAAAAAAACTTTTCAAAGTTGCATCTGAATACAACGTATCTACCCAATCTATAGTAGATGCGCTGGCTGAGGAAGGCTTTGATGTAGCCAATAAGCCAAATTCCAAGATTACCTCTGAAATGTATGAGGTACTTGAGGAAACCTATGGCGTAGATAAGGCTAAAAGCAAGGAGCACCTCAAAGCGCGCCAGGAGTATGAAAGCCGGCGTAACCAGATCCATGCCAGCAGAAATGAAAGTGTGTCTATAGACGACTACCTGGA
>DATFJD010000338.1:0-2057 GCA_035269475.1 Halalkalibaculum sp. | reverse complement strand
AATGCATATAACCAAGTCCATGCCGTTCCTAATGTATATGTAACGGATGGCGCTGCGATGACTTCAGCCGGTTGCCAGAATCCCTCTCTTACGTACATGGCACTGACCGCAAGGGCTGCCAATCATGCTGTGGAAGAACTCAAAAAGATGAACCTATAAATAGTAGATAGTAGAAAGTCGTAAGTAGTAAGTATTTTTATTACTGACTACTAATAAACAACAGATATCTACTTTCTACTAAATGCTAAATACAAAACAATTATGGATAGACGTGAAGCTTTAAAAAAACTAGGACTCTCATTCGGTTTTCTTGTAGGTGCCCCAACAGCGGTTAGTATTTTACAAGGTTGCTCCAATTCAGGTACTTCAACCGCTGCAGCTCCGCTTTTCTTTAGTGCTCCTCAAAAAGACGTGATTGCAAAGATCGTGGATGTCATTATACCTGCGGGAAATGGCACCCCCAGCGCATCTGAAGTTCAGGTACCCGAGTTTATCGACCAGTACCTTCAAGAGGTTGTGAGTCTTGAAGAACAGGACCGTACCAAAGAGTATCTTGGCAAGTTTATTGAACAACTGAAAACGGATACCGGGAATAATGATGTTTCATCTATTACGGAAGATGACATCCGTCCCTATGTTGCCAAAAGCCTGGAGAAATCTAGAGAGGAGGAACAGGAAATCTATGAAAAAATAGACAACTACGTTCAGGCGAAGCAAAATGGGGAATCTATTGAACTTTTTGCTGAAGTTGCCAACTTTGCTCTGCTTACGAATCTCAGAAGCATGGCGATCTGGAGCTATAAAACCAGTCAGACCGTGGGCGAAGAAATCCTCGCTTATGAACCCATTCCCGGCAGACAGGAAGGCTGCATTGACCTGGAAGAAGCTACGGGTGGAAAAGCCTGGTCTCTGTAACCTAATCCCGGTTCCTTGAACAGAAAACACTTTTTAAAAAACTTATTGATTTCGGGTGCTTTTGCTTCTCTCGGCGGTATATCTGCTCTGCCGAAAACCGGTACAAAGCAAACGCTGCCGGCGAATGCTTTTACACTCAATTATGCTCCCCACTTTGGCATGTTTAGGGAACATGCCGGATCCGATCTCATTGAACAGCTCCGTTTTATGCACGAAGCCGGTTTTATGGCTCTGGAAGACAATGAAATGCGCAATCGGCCACTGCAGCAGCAAAAGAGAATTGCCGGTGAAATGAGCAGTCTGGGTATGTCTATGGGCGTCTTTGTAGCCCATACAATAGGATGGTCAGAGCCGAATCTTACCGCTGATGATACCGCGGCTCACAAGAAGTTTCTGGAAGAAATAAAGGAATCGGTAGACATCGCCAAGCGTGTTAATGCCACATGGATGACCGTAGTGCCCGGACGCCTCCATCCGCGCCTGGAACTTGCTTACCAGACGGCTAATGTCATCGAAGTGCTGAAAGAGGCTGCAGCTATTCTCGAACCGCACGGACTGGTGATGGTATTAGAGCCTCTGAATCCACTCAGGGATCACCCGGGACAATTCCTGACCAAAACTTCCCAGGCTTATGAGATCTGTAAAGCTGTTGACAGCCCCAGTTGTAAGATTCTTTATGATGTGTACCACCAGCAAATTACCGAAGGCAATCTAATTCCCAATATAGATTACGCCTGGGAGGAAATTGCCTATATCCAGGTCGGTGACAACCCCGGGCGGAATGAACCCACCACCGGCGAGATAAATTACAGCAATGTATTCGAGTTTATCCATTCCAAAGGCTACGAGGGTATTATAGGAATGGAGCACGGCAATTCAATGTCCGGCAAGGAAGGCGAACAAGCCGTAATAGAAGCCTACCGCACCTGCGACCCAGAATAATTTAGGCCACAGATTTACACAGATCTTTTTTAAATCTGTGAAGATCTGTGGCTATAAACTAATCGAGCAATTTTATTTTAATGTTGCGGAAATCAACGCGGTCACCGTGGTCCTGAAGCCCGATATACCCTTCCCGGGCATCCCCGAATTCCGGGTGGCTGGCAAACTTGCTGTTTCGTATCATTTCGTACCACTCATTG
>DATFJD010000337.1:0-9945 GCA_035269475.1 Halalkalibaculum sp. | reverse complement strand
ATGATTCCCCTGTTAAGCTTGGGAGTACCGAGGAGTCCCCCGGCCGCCATGCTCTTGGGTGCCTTTATGCTTCATGGTATCGCGCCTGGACCAATGCTCCGTATCGATCATCCTGGATTCATCGAACAGATCACAGCAATCCTGCTGATGGCATCGGTTGCCATGTGGATCGCCGGAATGCTGTTGGCAAAACAGGTAGTAAAGGTGCTGCGAATTCCTCCGTCTATTTTTATGCCCATAATCGGTGTTCTATGTATTATCGGAAGTTATGCCCTGGGTACAAAGGTGCTTAACTTGTATCTGATGCTGCCCGTCGGTATTATTGCCTATTTTCTGACTTCAATGGGGTATCCTATAGCTCCACTGGTGATCGGGGTCATTCTGGGACCGATGGCAGATTCAAATCTTCGCCGGGCACTGATGGTGTCCAAGGGTAGTTTTTTACCAGTATTTACGCGTCCGGTAGCCTTAATTTTATTCCTGGTCATTGTGCTGCTGGTATTGAGCCAAATTCCTGTGGTCCGTCGAACAATGGCGAGAATTAAGAACAAGTTATTCAAAAAAGTACACAAACAGAAGCAGAACTGAAATCAGTATCATTCGAGGGGCTGTCTGGGAGTTAGTCTTGGGCAGCCCTTTTTTTATCCCTTATACAATCAGGTCTTCGGCACCCGCAGTGCCTTGAGCGTTTTCTAAGTAGGTTTTACCTTTATCACTACACTCTATTGGAACTAAATTTATTAAGGTGTGCCTACTTATAAAACAGATCAAAGTCTTTTCGTAAAATAATTAGTTTTCCATCTATACTGAGTTTCTTTGGGAGTAGTATTTTGAAAGTATCTCATTCACCAAAAAAAACAGAACCGGGAAAAGGAGGAGAAACCCGGTTCTGTTAATCGTAATATATAATCTCTTTTGTAGGACAAACAACTTGTTAATAATATAGGTTACAAAATTTCTTTATTTACACAATCCGGTGGTGCTACACCTTCTTCTAACATTGAAGCGAGATTACGGGCAGCCTTTAAGGCCATGTTGGTACGGGCTTCTTCGGTTGCAGAGGCGGTGTGAGGTGTCAGCACCGTATTCACTTGATCGGCTAAGCCGTCTACCATAGCAGGTTCATTCTCATATACGTCTAATCCCGCCCCGGCGAGTTCTTTATTCTTAAGAGCCTGTACTAATTCGGCTTCGTTCACCACAGGTCCTCTGGAAGTATTGATCAGGTAGGCACTGGGCTTCATTTTCTTGAAAGTGTCTGTGTTGAACAGATGGCGGGTAGATTCCATCAGCGGTACATGAATGCTGATAAAATCAGATTCCCTCAGAAGTGTATCAAAGTCGACCCGGCGAGCGTTGCATTTTTCATCTAAAACTGGATTATCAGCGATATCGGTATAGATGACCTTCATGTTGAATCCCTGTGACTTTAAGGCCATTGCTGTTCCGATTCGCCCTGTCCCGACAATACCTAGAGTTTTCCCGCTTACATCACCACCAATAAACTGCAGGGGGCCCCATCCGCCCCATGCGCCGGAACGCATAAGGCCGTCAGATTCGACAACCCGGCGGGCTACTGAGAAAAGGAGGGTCCACGCCATTTCCGCAGTTGCATCGGTCAGTACACCGGGGGTATTTGAAACCGGTATTCCGCGGCGGGAGGCTTCTGGTACATCAATATTGTCGTATCCCACCGCATAATTGGCTACTCCCTTCAGGTGCTGTGCTGCATCGAAAAACTCAGCGTCGATTTTGTCTGTTAATAAACACAGTATTCCATCCGCTGATTTTACCGCTTCTAATAACTCTTCACGTCGAAGTACACGGTCCTCCGGATTTACCTCGACTTCAAAGCGTTCGGATAGATAGTCTATTCCCGGCTGAGGGATTCTTCTAGTGATATAAATTTTTTGCTTTGCTCCCATTCTTTTTCTCCTATTTTAATCCCAGAAGGTTTTCTTCGATAAACTTCCATGTTTTCATATAGTCATCTCCGTGTATGAGCTGTTCAAGCTTTTTTTCATCAATTGATTCGAGCAGATTCCACACTTTATTGGTCAAACGACTATTAATCTCGAAGGTATCGCGAATCGGCCAGCGTGTAGGAGAAGTATCGGAGGTTAGATAGTCTGTATAACCGATTTTTCGCAGGTAATACATGAACTCTATGTACTCGAGCAAATGCTTTGACCCGGCAAAAAAGTCCCAGTCCCAACGGGCGTCGTTGTCATTGATGTGTACGTATAGTTTGTACGGGCTGTTATGAACCAAGAGGGCTGCTTCGGAAGGGTTCTCGTTTCCATAAATAGAATGACCGAAGTCCAGGGTAATGCCCATATTCGGCGCATCAACCTGATTCAACAGTAAAATGGTCTTGGCAGTATCGTTTACAAAACACTTTCCCCTAGTTTCGCTCGGTTTATATTCGATAAACAGGGGCATATCCGGATTGTAGCGGCCCGCTTCGCGGAAAGATTCAACCAGGTTCGTCCAGTATTCATTATAATCGACCTGAAAACTAAACTCATAACCGTCGCCCAAGGGGCAGCAGGTTACCTTGTCGGCACCTACTGCGGCAGCGAAGTCCTTGGCCTCTTTAATAAACCTGACAGCCTTAGCCCGGACATCCGGATTTGGCGAGCTAACCCCTCCGTTCTTAAACTCCGGTTCTCCCTTCACATTTACATTAATGGCAGCTATCGATACACCGTATTTTTTCATCAATTGGCTGACCTGTTCCGCGTCGTTAACCTCGTATGGATAGACCAGCTCTAGACCGTCATACCCTTCTATCTCGCTTAGGCTTTTGAATTTTCCCTCTAAATCTATCGCCTGGTTGTATTCATGAAATCTGTCCTTAGTTTTTCCTAAGAAACCTGCAATAATTGCCATTTTAAGCATACTATACTCCTATAATTAGTTTTATTTTTTGATAAGCCGACGGCTGCGCTCAACAATGTGGGCAGCCGAGAGGCCGTATTTGTCCAACAGCTTATAATAGTTGCCGCTTTCGGCGAAGGTATCTTCAAGACCCATATGATCAAAGGGAATCGGATATTCCCGGAGGAAGTAGGCAGCAAGATCGTAGCCGACGCCGTTTCGCTTCTGATGATCCTCGGGAACCAGTAGACGTCCGGTTTTTTCAACCGACCTCCGTACTGCAGCGTAATCGAGGGGCTTTACGGAATACAGATCGATTACCTCGGCATCGATGCCGGATTTTGACAGTTCTTCAGCTGCCTCGAGTGCCTGAAACAACATGTCTCCGTAGGAGGCAATAGTAATATCCTTTCCGCTTCGGATTAACTTGCTTCCGCCCATGGGAAAATCCTCATTCGGACCATAAATATCAAACAGAGGATCCCGCATGAGGCGTATGAAGCAGGGACCCGGGGTTTTCATAGCCGTATCGACACTCCTGCGGGCCGATTCCGTGTCTGCCGGTGCAAGAACTTTCATGTTGGGAATAGTGGTCATCGCGGCCATGTCCTCGGTAGCCTGGTGGGTTACTCCATCGACAGCCGGTGTTATTCCACCATGCGAGGAGAGAAACTTTACGTTCAGGTTCGGATAGCAGACAAAGGAACGGATTGCTTCTACTGCCCTCATTGTAAGAAATACTCCGTAAGTGGCCATAAGAACGGTGCGTCCCTCTGCCGCCATCCCTGCGGCGGTATCCACCGCATTGAGTTCCTGGATACCCATATTGAAGTATCTCTCCGGGTATTTATCACCAAATAGATGGGTATATGTGGAATAACCAATATCTGCATCAAACACTATGAGTTCAGGATCAATTTCACCGTATTCTACTAGTCTGTCGGAAAAAGCCCGTCTTGTAGGGACTTTTGCTGCTTTCATTTCCATTATTCTGCCTCCCCCCGTATTTCTTTAAGTGCAACTTCAAACTCTTCTTCGGTAGGCGGTTTTCCATGGAATCGTTGTTGATTCTCCATCAAACCGACACCCTTACCCTTTATAGTATTTGCCACTATGCAGACAGGTTTTCCTTTGAATGCTTTTGCCTTTTCGAGGGTTGCGAGAACGCTGTGCATATCATGGCCGTCAATGCTTATTACCTCCCAATTGAAGGCCTCAAACTTTTTATCAATCGGGTCCATCGGCATTATGGAGTCGGTAAAGCCGTCGTTTTGCATGCGGTTGTCATCAACGATTGCAACCAGGTTATCAAGTTTGTACTTGTCGGCAGCCGCGGCGGCTTCCCAGACAAGTCCCTCCTGGATCTCTCCGTTCCCCAGGACCACAAATACGGAATAATCTTTTTTCATATACTTAGCTTCTAGGGCAATTCCGATTCCCTGTCCGAAACCGTGTCCTAAAGAACCGGAGCTTACGTCGACACCCGGAGTTTTCCGGATTGGGTGTCCTTGAAGGATGCTTCCGAACTGACGCAAAGTTTTGAGCGCATCCATAGGAAAGTAGCCCTTTAAGGCAAGACATGTATACAGTACAGGACATACATGACCCTTAGACAAAATAAACCGATCTCTTTCAGACCAGCGTGGATTGGCGGGATCAATATTTAGAATGTCAAAATACAAGGCTGTCATAATATCTGCGGCCGACATTGAACCGCCTATATGGCCGGATTTGGCGGTATACACCATATCGACGATGTGGTACCGAACCTCCCTTGCTTTTGCTTTTAAGAATTCGACCCGTTGATCGAATTTCTGTTTTTCCTTCTCCGATTGCATTTCATACCTCCAGTTGTTGTAATGTATATTGACTGAGGAACTGGTACGCGGCGGAATATTCGAATTCAACCTCCTCCGGCGTACAACGTATCTCTACATCAAATGGCCTGTTATAACCGGCCATGCGACATGCACTAAAAAATAAATTCCATGGAATAGTCCCTTTCCCGGGACGTAATGATGAGTTTTCGCAGCTGTAGTTGTCGGAAATATGAGTCCCATATATGTATTGGTTCAGTTTCAGGGGTAGGAGAGCCATGTTTTCTTTGCAGGCCCAAGCATGACCGGTGTCTAAGTTGATACCTATATATGGTTCGCCTAGGTAGGATGTCATGCGCAGAAATCCGTCGCTGTTACCAAGTAAAGACCCCGGCAGTACTTCTACGGCAAGTGCAATACCTTCCTCCGCCGCGAGTTTTCGCAGCATATCTAATTTGTCGAGGTATGTTGACCAGATTTCAGAGAAGGAGAGAGGTGGGGAACTGCCGGAGAGAGAAAAAGATGGTTGAGGAATAGTAAGAGTTCCTAGCGGATGAACCAGAGCTGCCACTGAAAGTATGCGTCTAAAATCGCTTATTAGGCGTGGGTTGTTGAGTCCCTCGAAAGATGAAAAGTAATCTTGTAAATGGTGGGCTACAAATTGACTGGTAGAAAGCCCAACAGTTTCTATTGATCTCTTGAGCTGTAGGCAAGAGGCTTTATCGAAAAGGTCTACCTGTTCCGGAACAAATGTTTCCAGCTGAAGTGACTGGAAACCTATCCGGGTAAGCTCGCTCAAAGAGCTTTCGATGTTGCCTGGGGTAAACCTGGAAGAAAAAAGTGATAAAAAGTATGCCGGTGAAACACCTATCATTTGACCTTCCTACTAATATTGTATACAATATTTATAACACAATATACATGTGCTGTCAACAAAGGGAGGCTTTATGATCAGGAATCGTCCAATTATTATCTCACTTGCTCCGATCGGGTTTTGGAAGGAGGCGGGAGTTGTTCCGCCGCTTATGCCTAATGAAATTGCGCAAGAGGTAAAACAATGTGAGGCTGAGGGGGCGTCCCTGGTTCACCTGCATGTGCGGGATGAAACAGGTGCTGCCGCAACTGATTTGGAAGTGTTCAACGCCGCGGCCGAGGCGATTCGAGACAACTGTCAGTTGGTGCTGCAAGGGTCTACCGGAGGGGTAGAAGGCTTAACGGTAAAGGAGCGTTGTGTAGTACTGCAAAACAAACGGGTCGAAATGTCCTCACTGAATATGGGTTCCACCAATTTCTTTGACGGGGTGTATGTGAACTCTCCGGCGGACATCCGCTATTGGGCTCAAGAGATGAAGGATCGCAGCATTGTTCCCGAACTAGAACTGTTCTCTCTTACCATGATACCTGCTGCTGTTCGACTCGTAGATGAGGGGCTTTTATCCCCGCCGCTGCGTTTTAACCTCTGTATGGGCATTCCTGGTGCAATTCCCTTAGATCCCCGCTATATATTTATGGCGGTTCAGCTTATGCCGATAGACACTGTGTGGGGCTTAATGCTGCATGGAAAAACGGATCCTCAACTGATTGCTACCGCCCTATCTCTTGGGGCTGCCTGGATACGAGTCGGGTTTGAAGACAGTCCGGTGGATATATACGGAAGAGAGGTCGGGGGTAATTCAGACTTAGTGAAAACAGCACGTGAATATATTGAGTCGCTGGGATATTCTATTGCAGATGTAAAAACTGCTCGGCGGTACCTAAGAATAGGAGGTTGAAACCAGCTTTCTTTACATTAGATTGATTTTTGCATACAATATCAAAATAATAATTCACAGGTAGGTTCTATGGAAAAGCTCCAATATGAAGATTTGCCGTTTAAAGTGTATAAAGCTCTTAAAGATATGATCCTGCGGGGGGAGTTGAAGAGCGGACAGAAACTCCAGCAGGAGAAACTTGCTGAACAGCTTGGAGTTTCACGAACGCCCTTATTAACAGCGTTTTCCAAACTCGAGCGCGAGATGCTGATTGAAATTCTACCCCGTAAAGGGGCATATGTGCGGCATTTCTCCAAAAAGGAACTGCTGGATATCTATGATATACGGGTTCGCATGGAACCGTTAGGAGCAAGAAAGGCGGCTGAGAATGCCACAAAAGAACATCTTGATGAGTTGCGCAGTCGCCTTGAGGAGTTTCGAGCGGCCTCAGAAAATGACGATATCGGCCATATAACTGAAGCAGATTATAAAATCCACATGGAGATAATGAAAACGAGCGGAAACCAGTTTTTGTATCAGATGGCATCTTCCTTTAATATTATTGTTATTGCTAACCTGGAAGGGTTTCCTAAGGATTATCATGTGAGTATTGATGAGCATGAGCGTTTATTTGATGCAATCAAATCCGGGGACGGTGATATAGCGGAAAACGCTATGCACACTCACCTCAGCAGCTCACGGGAAATAATAGCTAATTCATTTGCGTAAGTAGAGAGTAAGGGGTGTAAGTAAAATGCCAAAAATTGAAAATACTATCCTGAGTGATCATGTGTACGAAGGAATTCGGGATATGATCCTCAAGGGAGATTTACCACCAGGGAAAAAAATCAATAAAAATGAATTGGTTGAACGTTTGGGGGTGAGTCTGACACCCATAAATGCCGCAATATCCCGCCTAGTGGGAGAAAAATTTATCGAACAGCAGAGTCGCTACGGGTTTTTTGTAAAGGCCTTCGATTGTAAAGAGATGCAAGATCTATATGCGGTTCGTGCTGGACTGGAAGGGATTGCTATTCGATTGTGTATTGAAGCCGGGTGCGAGGAAGAACTGGAGCAGTTAGCCAGTTTTTTTGAGGGTTTCCAGCTGCCTCTTACTGAAGATGATAAGAAGCGATACGCTCAGGAGGACAAACATTTCCATTCCACAATTGTTAAATATTCCTCCAACCAGATTATGCAGGATATGAATATGAGTTATGCTTATATTATTCGCAGCTATCAGAAGGGATTAATCCGGCCGCCTGAGGAAACCCTTGAAGAGCATCACGCCATTGTAAATGCAATCAAGGAGCGTGATGGTTTTCTTGCCCAGGAAATGATTATCCAACATCACCTGAAATCGAAGGAAGTCCTCAAACAGCAATGTAACTCAGAGGACTAAGCACGGACTAACGAGATTGAATCCAGTCATAGTATTCTTGCAACCCCACCTCCAGAGAAATCTGCGGTTCGTATCCCAGCTCCACACGGGCAAGTTCTATTGAGAGTGCTTCGCAGCGCGGCATAAGAGTTCCAGGGCCGATAGTTGCCGGCTGGTTACCGGATGCAATTTTAGCTGCCAGGGCTGCAACCTCCCCTACGGAAGATGACTTTCCGGTAGCGATATTATACACACGCCGTTGGAGCTCTTCCGCCGAGTACAATAGATAAATGCCTCGGGCAGCATCCTTTACGTGAGTAAAATCGAGTTTTTGATCAAAGCCCTTCTCCATTTGTAAACCCTCAAGCCCTTCCAGAACCCCGAAGGTATTACGATAGAGTTTAATGAAAGTGGAAGGCAGTTTACCTGGACCATAAATAAAGTAAACCCGTGCAATTCTCACATCCATATTAAAAGTTTCTCCGTACTGGAGGCTAATCATCTCCGCCGATGTTTTAGTTGCACTGTATAGATCAGCAGGCTGAGGGATATGTCGAGTTTCAGAGGCGATGCCTTTGATTGCACCGTATACCGCCCCTGTGCTGGTATAGACTACCTTTTTTACACTAAAAATGCGGGCAGCTTCCAGCACATTAAGAAATCCGTTCACATTAATTTCAGTATTTTTATGGGGATTTGCCTGTACGAATTCGCCCATAATGCCTACAGTATGAATAATTCCATTAATAGAGTCCCCATATTTTTGAAATACAGCTGTGAGCTCGGCAAAACGTGTTACATCACAGGCGCAATGAATGAAATTTTCTTGGCAATCAGTCAAGCAATCAGGTATGGTAGTCCGGGTATCTAGAATAAGTATCTTACCACCCTGGTCGATAAGCTCGCGTGCAGTCCATGATCCAATATGCCCGAATCCTCCTGTTATTACTGTGTACATATTTACTCCTATCAACTATAATGTAATTTAGTATAACATAAATACAAAATTTTGAATACAATAATACTGGGGGGAGTATGGAGCGGGTTGAACTTATTCTCGGAACGATGATGTTAGGGGCCAGGGCGGATGCTGAGGAAAGCCGAAAGATGCTTACACAGTTTAGCACTGAAGGCTGGACCAAGCTGGATACGGCGGCTGTCTATAACGATGGTGTCTCAGAACAGATAATCGGAGAGTGGTTGACGAGGTCGCCGTCTTCAGAAGTATCAATAGCCACCAAAGTTCATCCACGGACAACCGGTCGACTGGATGGCCCCTCAGTACGCAAGGTCTTTGAGAGTTCTCTTAAGCGCTTACAGGTAGAAAAAGTGGATTTGCTGTATCTGCACGCTCCCGATTTGCTACACCCGGTTGAAGATGCTCTAAGAATGTGTGCAGAATTGTATCAGGAAGGAAGGTTCCGGCGGCTTGGATTGAGCAATTATCCGGCGTGGCTGGTCGAGAAGGCGTACTATTTGTGCGAAAGAAACGATTGGCCCCGGCCGCAGGTTTACCAGGGGATGTACAATGCGATTACTCGAGCAGTTGAACCGGAGCTATTGCCAGCCCTTCGTGATTTGGGAATGCAGTTTTATGTCTATAATCCATTAGCCGGGGGTCTACTGGCCGGCAAGTACAATAATTTTAACAAGAAGCCGGAAGCCGGCCGTTTTGCCTCGATGCCCCATTATATTGATCGGTTTTGGAAGGAGAGCGCCTTCAAGGCACTGGAGCAGTTAAAAGAGGTATGCGTAGAACACAAAATATCGATGGCCCATGCAGCCCTACGGTGGTTACTGCATCATTCCGAACTTTCCGCCGAAGCGGGGGACGGAGTGATTCTGGGAGCCAGTACAATCGATCAATTAGCTGATAACATGAATGGAGCGGAAGCCGGACCTCTGCCCGATGCGATTGTCGCTGCCTTCCAAGCAGCCTGGGATACCGCTCGGTGTGAGTGTCCTGACTACTTTCGGTTTTACTCATAGTGTATTTTACCGGATCAGAAGAACATCTCTCCCTGTTTGGAAGCCGGGAGGGCTTCTTCTACCATTTTGTTAAACACAAGGGCGGTGATGTAAGTATCGTAGCTGCTGCCGTGAAGCTGGTCTCCGT
>DATFJD010000336.1:0-5573 GCA_035269475.1 Halalkalibaculum sp. | reverse complement strand
TCGGCAGTCTCCTCGTTTTCTGCAAAGTTCACAATACCCGCAAATGAATAAGCAGGATCTATATTATAGACATACTTACATAAGCGATAGACGTCAGAAATTGCTGTTGGTTCATCAACAAGGACGATAACTCCAAGATGGGCTTTGTCTAGGCCCCACAATGTCATCTCACCGGCGCCGGCAGGGGTATCAATGATGATAAAATCATGATTGTGTGAAAGGTAAAGCGTAAGCTGGTCGAGGGCGTCCATGAGTAATTCTCCGGGCACTTCATGTCCCGGTTCATCCGACCCGGTTATCAGGGTAAAACTGCCGCAATCCTGCATAAGATCTTCAAGGCGGCATTTCCCTTCAATCCAATGGCTCACACTGGCCACAACAGGCTCGTTGAGAAGGGTCGCACAGTTAGAAAGTCCTATGTCGGCGTCAATCAGCGCAACACGGTATCCCATCTTACCTAGCATTTCAGCCGTGTTTACGCTGGTCATACTTTTACCTACTCCGCCTTTACCGCTAATGACGGTAAATATAAATGGTTGTTCTATGTCTCGTTGGTTTATCATAATCTGTTATGTGTTTTGCAGTACTTGTTGTGCAAACCATTTGGGCTCAAATTTCTGCAGTCCTTCAGGAACGGAATTGCCTGTACTGATATACCTGGCACCGCAACCCATCTCTTTTAAAAATGGAATGATGGCGCCCCACTGGCTTACCTGGTCGAGATGGGTTATTGCAACGAAATCAGGTTTCAGCGGGTGGTGTATTGCCGAAGAGTTTTCAAAATAGAAACGGTTAAGCGCGGCATTCACAACGTAGTGAACTTCCGGGGAAGAGATCGGCGATAATGTTTGCCTGATTTTCCAGTACTCTCTGAATACCGATTCTTTTTCCAGGCTTATAGAAGGGGTATCTATCAATACATGATCAAAGGGCTCCCACTCCTCCAGTAAAGAGGTGACATCCTCTTCGTTGGTAACTTTAAAATAGGGGAGGTTGTGGTCTGTGCAGAAAGCTTCAAGCACCGTATAGTATGGAGAGCCGTTATTCTTTCTCGGATACACGGAGACCACGGCTACTTTTTTATCTTTCATAAACCCGGAGTGCTGACTCAGTTTCATTATCAGGCGGGTCTTTCCGGATCCGGACGGACCGGTGAAGAGTAAAAATTTCTGGGTTTCTTCGGCCACAGGTTTGTTTATCGCATTCCGGATAATACTCGATAGCTGCGACATAAATTTTTCGGGGTGATCGTAAGGGTCAACGCCATCTTTAATAATATTGCTAAACCATCCCGCAATAATGCTGGTACTGATACCTGTTTGTACAAGCTGCTGGAATGCCGGGTGCGAAACATAATCCAGGTTTGACGATATGAGGGCCGAATCGAGCAAGGCTTCGAGCTTGTCAAAGCGTTTGTGCAGTGCCGTAATCTCCCGTTTGTTTTGCCGGGTTGAATATGCGGTTATTCCGGGGCCCTTGGCCGGATCAGTTTCCCTGATACGAGCCAGCAGTGAGTTTTCGGGCAGTTTTAGCCTTCGTTTTTTATCAACTGCGTCTTTGGTAAGGGCTCCGTTGACAGCTTCTCCATTGGCCGGTTCTACCGGTCGAATGCTGGCCCTGTTATATATGCTGCTGTTACTGTGACTTTTCCCGTTTTTCTGATAGGAGTGAACCGGGGAAGAGTTTACTATTTCTTCCCGGGAGCTTTTCTGCCCATTCATAGCCGGACCTGTAGCATCCTGATTATCAGAAGTACGCCTTTTATATAAGGCTCTCAGCTCTTTTAGTTTATCAATCTGGTCATTTTGGCCTGAGCTTTTTGATCTTTCAAACTTTACCCCCTCACTTTTTTCTTCAGATTCAGGGTTTTCAGATTTCTCCTGAACGGGAACTTCCGATGGGCTTTCTTTCTTATCGAACATCACCGTAATCCCTGCTTCTTCCTTTTCGCTTGCGGGGGTACTTGATAACACCACAAAATCTTCCCCGAACATTTGCTGGGCACTTTTCTGGGCTGCGTCAATTGTTTTTCCGAAAAAATTCTTTAGTATCATATGGCTGCTTCTTCTTCAAGCTCTTCAAATTCTACATACTCCATACGGAGGCGGTCAAAAGTTTTAAACTGTACGTCTTGGGTAATATCGTTGTAAGACAGTACATTTATGTCTGGCAAAATTGGTGCCAAAAACTCGAACAGGGTTAATCGCAGCACCGGTGAGGTCAGCAGTATCGGGTCATAACCCTGCCTGATCATTTTCTCAAAGATAGAGGATGCATTCTTATATAGATTTTCTACCGTATCCGGTGTGAGCCCCAGCGTATTTGAATTCATCGCTCCCTGCTGCGCTTGTCCAATGAGATGGGATTCAAGATTGGAATCCAGCATAACTACTGCCATTTCATGGTTGTCCATAACAAACTGGCGCGTGATCGTTTCCGATAAGGCCGCCCTGCAATATTCGGTCAGAACATCCGTATTGGTGGTTTGAGGGCAGTAATCGGCCAGTGTTTCGAGGATGGTAACAAGATCTTTAACCGGAATACGCTCTCTGAGCAGTCGCTTAAGCACTTTTTGTATCTCCCCGATTTTCATGCCTTCGGGAACAAGCTCCTCTACCAGTGCGGGCGACTGTTCTTTAATATTTTCAATAAGACGTTTCACCATTTGACGCTCAACAAGTTTGTGAGCATTTTTCTTTAACACTTCCATCAGGTGAGTGGTAATGACAGCACCGGCTTCGATCACCGAAAGACCAAATTTTTCCGCTTGTGACTTATTTTTTCCGCTTACCCATATTGCATCCATTCCAAAAGTGGGATCTTTGGTTTCAATTCCCTGTATATCCATTTTAAAATCGGCAGGCAGCAGGGTAAGGTGATAACCGGGCAGCAATTCTCCTTCTCCCTGCATAATGCCGCGCATCTTTATCGTGTAATGGTTGGCATCAAGCTGTACGTTATCGCGAATTCGTATAGAAGGAATAATGATGCCGAGCTCGGAGGCCAGCTGTTTTCTAAGAGAGGTCATGCGTTCCAGAAGATCACCCCCCTGTTCGGCCTCAACCATCGGTATGAGGCTGTAGCCTATTTCAAGCTCCAGCGTATCGAGCAGCAGGTAATCTTCAACACGGTCTTCGGTCTTTTCCGGCAGTTCGTTCTGCTGCTCCGCTTCTTGTCTTTCCTCTTCTTCTTTATTGAAATTTTTATAGGCCAGAAACAGGAAGAAGCATCCGATCGACCAGAATGGAATAAGCGGCAAGCCGGGAAGGATACCCATGAAAAATACAAAAACGGCACCAATTACAACTGTCTTGGGGTTACCCAGTAGCTGCCCGGTGAGTTCCTTGCTTAGGTTTCCCTCTGATGCGGCCCGTGACACAATAATACCGGCCGCTGTTGAAATAAGCAGCCCGGGAATTTGAGAAACCAACCCGTCACCGATGGTCATCAGGGTATAAACCTGTGCGGCTTCTGATATCGGCATCCCAAGCTGTACGGTTCCGATAATCAATCCGCCGATAATATTTATAAAAGTGATGAGAAGACCTGCAATGACGTCACCTCGCACGAATTTACTGGCTCCATCCATGGCCCCGTAGAAGTCAGCTTCGCGCGCTATTTCTTCCCTGCGCTGCTTAGCCTCCTGATCCGTGATCAGGCCGGCACTGAGATCGGCATCGATTGACATCTGTTTACCCGGCATAGCGTCGAGTGTAAAACGTGCGGCGACCTCCGCAATCCTGGTGGCACCTTTGGTAATAACTACAAAGTTGATGATCACAAGAACCGAGAATATGATAATCCCAATTACAAAATTGCCCTGAACTATAAAGCCGCCAAACGACTCAATAATAGATCCCGCGTATCCTTCGCTCAGAATCAGGCGGGTGGTACCCACATTGAGTGACAGGCGGAAAAGGGTCAGTATAAGAAGCATACCGGGGAAAACAGCAAACTCGAGCGGTTTGAGGGCATAGAAAGCTACCAGCAGTACTATGAGCGACAGTGATATATTGAGGGCTAAAAAGAAGTCCATCAACCCTGCGGGGAAGGGCAGGATCATAATCATCAGGATGACGATTATACTGGATGAGATCAGAACATCGGTCTGAAAGAACATCTTTTTAAGCTGACCGGTATTAATTCTGCTGGCTGCCATTCGGTGATATTATAGTTTATGCTTGTTTTTCAGTTTATATACATAGGCCAGAATCTCTGCTACTGCCCGATAAAGATCGGCCGGTATGAATTCGTCCTCTTCGGCGGTAGCAAACAGAGCCCGCGCCACCGGTTTATTCTCTACAATTGGTATGCCATACTCTTTGGCAAGCTCTTTTATTTTTAGAGCTTTCAACCGTTGGCCCTTGGCCCTGACTATGGGAGCGTCGCTGTTCTCAGGATCATAATAAAGGGCTACGGCATAGTGCGTAGGGTTGGTAACTACCACATCCGAACTGAGCACTGCGTGGTCGAGGCGCTTTTTCTGGCGGAAAGACAAGCCCATAGCCTTACGCTGGCTTTTGAGCTTGGGGTCGCCTTCCATCTGTTTGTACTCGTCTTTAACCTCCTGCTTTGTCATTCGAAGATCTTTAGAATGCTGGAAACGCTGGTATACGGCGTCGGCTATAGACAGAATGAACAGAGCGGCAAGAATTGTGCTCACAAACATTAATATATAAGAGCCTGCCTCACTCAGACTATAATCAAGCGGCATGACCGTAAAGGCGACGAAGTGTTCTACATCATTTCGTACGGTGTAAAACACTACCAGGCTCACAATAAAAAGCTTTAAGAATCCTTTTGTCAGTTCTACGAATCCTTTCATGGAAAAAATTCTCTTTATTCCACTCATGGGATTCATTTTATTGCCTTTCGGTTGTATTGCTTTAAAAGAAAAAGCTCCGCCCGTTTGTACCAGGTTAACCAGAAGAGCCGTTACCAGAAGGATAACCAGCAGGGGAGCCGTCATTTCAAAACTAAACCATAGCGCTGTCTCCAGAAACTCCATAGCGTGGGCGGTACCTTCCATCGTGTTTACGGAGTTCAAAAAGAATGTCTCAAAAAGTGCTTCAAGGCGGTTGTACATATAACTTCCCGTACTTAGAAACATGATCACCGAGACAATCATCAGCAGTACCGAGGATATCTCTTTGGATATGCTGACATTCCCGTCCTCGCGCGCCTTCTCCAGTTTGCGCTGTGTCGGTTCCTCTGTTCGTTCCTGATCTGTTTTCTGTTCTGACATGATGCCTATATATATCAAATACAATACCAGACCGGCCAGACCGCATTCAAAAGTTTTATGGGGTTATTTAGTCTGTGCTCCGGGAGAAATCATCCGGAAAAGCGGAAAACATTTCCATTCTTTGGAAGTTTTTTGGACGCCTCACTTTTCCGGCTAAAGGAAAATTATTCTGACTGTCATTAATCCCGCTTGAGTCCGGAAGTGGAATCTTGTATGTCCATTCATTTAATCTGAGCAGCGTTTTCTAACCCGCAAAGCTCATTTAAATGATATTAGTCGGTCTTCGTTTGGCCTGAAATACTGTGCTTTTATAAAGAAGCGGGATGGG
>DATFJD010000335.1:0-7237 GCA_035269475.1 Halalkalibaculum sp. | reverse complement strand
GGGAACGCCACCCACGCTGAATATTGCCGAGATCATACTGCGAGACAGTGCCAAAATTCAGGAAGAAGAAGCCGAGAAGGCAAATAAAGAGGGCTATTCAAAGCACGATCCCGCCGAACCCCTGTACAATACCGATGACGTAGAGAAGACGCTGCCCTTTTTTGATAACAAGGAGGAGGGAAACTGGATTGAGATTAGCGGGGATATCAGGGTACGGTTTCAGTATAACGGGCACATTCTTGGAGCCACCTATATAGAGCTGGAAGCCTACGGTAAGACCTTTGTGTTTTCCGGGGATGTAGGAAGGAAGAATGATCCCTTGCTTAAAGATCCCAAGCAGCCGGATAAAGCAGATATCCTGTTCATTGAAGGTACCTATGGAGATCGGTTGCATCCGGGTACAGACCCGGATAAAAAGCTGCGGGATATCATCAAGCAGACCATGGATAAGCACGGTACCCTTATCATCCCCAGTTTTGCCGTAGAAAGGGCACAGCTGTTGATGTACCTGCTATGGCAACTGCGGGGAAAAGGGCAAATCTCACCGGTGCCTATTATACTGGATAGCCCCATGGGTGCCAAGGTGCTCGATCTTTTCAACCGGCATGACGACTGGCATAAGCTGAGCCGGGAAGAGTGTGAGGCCATGTGCCGGGAAGTTCGGGTTGTTGAATCTTATGAGGAGACGTGGGAGATCATAGAAGAAGATCAGCCTAAAATTGTTATTGCCGGAAGCGGCATGGTAACCGGGGGGAGGGTGCTCACCTACCTGCAGCAGTATATTGAAAGGCCCGAAACTACGGTCATGCTGGCCGGGTTTCAGGCCGAAGGGACGCGAGGGCGCCAGCTGATGGAGGGCTGCAGCGAAATCAAATTTTACGGTAAGTACTATGCGGTTAAGGCACGCATTGAAAATATGCAATCACTTTCGGCACACGCCGATCAATCGGAATTGCTCGAGTGGGTCTCTTCCGTAAAAGAAAAGCCCGAAAAAGTATTCATCACACACGGCGAGCCCCAGGCCCTGGATATGCTGCGATTAAAGCTTAAAGACGAGATGGGGTGGGAGGCTGTTATCCCGGATCTCTTCGAGATACATGAAGTAAGTCTCTGATCTATAGTATTGCACTCCTGCAATACAGATTCTGAATTTAATGTAAGCCTTTCTGTGTTATGCCATGATCTCCAGGTAAATCAGTCTTTTAACGCTAGTTTACGCGTTGCTTATTTTTAGTTGGCTCTTCCACGGTTTTCGGTACAGGCTTTGCATATCACAATTGTACGTACTTCACTTCTTTTGCAGGAAGAGTTGTACGAAGTCATAGATTAAATTTAAAACATCAGAGGCATTTACAATGAAATCATTTCTATACTTTTTACTCGGCCTGTTTTTACTTGTGGCCACTGAAAACGCCAGCGCACAAAGTCCCTTAAGCTGGGAAGTTCGCACGGGCGTTGATTTTGCAACCCAGGATCTTGGGGATGCGGATCTGAATACCGGATTCGGTTTTGAAGGAACGCTGAGCTACAGCTTTATGCCGCACCTATCGGTTTATGCAGGATGGGGCTGGCATCGCTTTTCCGCAGATGATTCGTTTGCCGGTTCAGATACCGATTTTGAGGAAACGGGCTATACTTTTGGCCTGCAATACATGCACCCCATAGGTACTTCTCAAACCGAATATTTTATCAGAGGCGGTGCCATATATAACCATATAGAAACAGAAAACGATGCCGGGGATATTACGGCCGACAGCGATCACGGACTTGGCTGGCAAGCCGGAGCAGGACTTGCTTTTGAGCTTGGCAACCGGTGGAAACTCATGCCGGGTATTCGCTACCGGTCGCTTTCAAGAGATATCGACATCGGGAATACCACTACAGATATTGACCTGACTTATATTGAACTTGGTGTTGGTTTATCAAGATCGTTTTAGGTTTGAAAAGTGACGGGAGCAAAGATATCGCTCCCGTTACACTGTACATATTAATATTAACGGCTTTGCAATTCATGAAAGCTATAGGGATTTGTTCATGAACATAATGAGATATTTTTCCATTGCTTCCCTGTCGTCAGCAAGCTTATTCCTTTCTATGTTCATAGTTTTTTCAACCGGTTGCGGGAGCAGAAGCAATCCGGATAAAGCTATCAACCGCCTCCGGTTCGACAAGAAAATTTCAAAACTCCAAGCCGAACATATCGCTTCTACCCTCGCCTTATATCCTAACGGGACCCAGCTCTCTATTGCAATGGTTGACAGCAGCGGGGTTAGCTATTATGGGGCGGTAAGAAACAGCGACACCTTGCAGACGAAGCCAAATGAGGGGCGGGTATTTGAAATAGGGTCTCTATCTAAAGTCTTTACCTCGGCGATTCTGGCCGACTTGGCAGTCAGGAACAAGCTGAAGATCGATCAACCCGTACGGAATAGCCTTGGAATCTCCATGCATGAAGGGAGTAACATCACCTTTAAGCAGCTTTCCAATCATACTTCCGGCCTGCCCAGGGTTCCCGGTGGATTCATCTGGCAAAGTTTGCTGCACCTCGATAACCCTTACAAAGATTATGATGAGGCAAGGCTGCGCGATTACGTGCAAAATGAAATGGAGCTGGAAACTGAACCGGGCAAGCAGTACCGGTATTCAAATATCGGTGCAGGCTTACTGGGTTATGCGCTTGTTGTGGATGAAGGAAAAGATTATGAGCAGCTGCTGCAGGAAATAATTGCCGGGCCACTCAATATGTCCCGAACCACTACAGTGAGAAGTTCGGTAGAGCAGTACCTGGTTCCCGGCCTCAATAAGCGCGGCAATAGGACAACAAACTGGGATCTTGGGGCTTTGAAAGGGGCCGGCGCCATTCTTTCGACAGCAGCTGACCTCTCCGAGTTTATAAAGGCAAATTTTAATCCGGAAAACGAGTCACTGAACCTGCAGCGCCGGGAGACTTTTCGCATCGATGAAGAAAAGGGAATCGCGATGGGCTGGTTTATTCTGTACCGGGATGCCGGAGAGCCATGGTACTGGCATAACGGGGGCACCGGCGGCTACCGATCATCGCTGGTGATCGATGTTGACGACCGGCTGGGCGTGGTGGTACTGTCTAATATATCTACCGGCCATAGCCATGCCGCAAATATTGACAGCCTGAGTTTTGTTTTGCTCGAAAACCTTGATGGGTCCCAGCGGCAACGGGCAGGGGGCTAAAAGTTTTGGAGTTAATTATAAACGATGATCTATAAAATGGAACAATGATGAGAACAATTTTTGGACTTTTCATGATACTGCACGGGCTGATAAGCCTGTTGGGATTCATCAAGGCTTTCGGTATTGCAGAAGTAGATCAGCTTACACGTACCATTTCAGAGCCGGCGGGACTCTTTTGGCTCATTGCTTCACTGCTATTTCTAATTTCGGGAGGCCTGTTTTTTAATGAACAGTCTTGGTGGTGGATGGCGGTACTGCCGGGTATTCTTATTTTACAGGTACTTATATTTATGTACTGGCAGGATGCTAAGTGGGGTACCATACTCAATGTCATCATCCTGGCAGGATGCCTTCTGGGCTATGGCAACTGGGATTTTCAGGCCATGATCGAACGTGAAAAAGATTCCTTTTTTAACCGGCAAAGTAAAGAACCGAGAAAAGTAAAAAAGGATCAGATAGCGGGGCTGCCGCCCATTGTTCAGCTCTGGATGGATAATTCCGGTATGACGGGTATAGAAAGGATAAACAGTATTCATTTTAGACAGAAAGGTACCATGAAAACGAGTCCGGAGGGTAGTTGGATGCCGGTGGAAGCCGAGCAGTATGTAAAGACCGTCAGCCCGGGATATTTGTGGATAGCGGATGTTGAGGCGGCCCCATACATACACTTGTCAGGCCGGGACAAATACGTGGATGGTAGGGGGCATATGCTAATCAAGCTGTTATCCCTGGTACCGGTAGCTGATGCCAAAGGCAAAGAAATTGACCAGGGTAGTCTCTTAAGATACCTGGCTGAGATGGTATGGTATCCGGGTGCCGCACTCGAACCATATGTCAGTTGGGATGAAGTGGATAACACAAGGGCAAAAGCGACGATGAGTTTCGGCGATATTACGGCCTCAGGAATATTTGAATTTAATAAAATGGGGGATCCCCTTCGTTTCGAGGCGGAACGCTATTATGACAGGAAGGAAGGAGCTACACTGGAAACCTGGGTTGTAGACATAGGTGCCGGGAGTTTTAAAACTTTCGATGGACTCCGGGTGCCCACCGTGGCAAAAGTGACCTGGAAGCTGCCGGGCGGAGACTTCACCTGGTACAAGCTTGAAATTTCTGATTTAAAATATAATTATATCCATCATACTTCCTAATAAGCGCCGGGGAGCAGTCCCGGTGAAGGGCAGCCGGGCCATAAAAAACAAATTGAACCAGGGTTCGGCCATTAGTGAGCCTAAGGATTTTAGCCGCCGGTTTTGTATGTTCAGTTCAAATATAATTAAAGATTGAGGTTAGCAGATGAATTTCCTGAGACTATCGGCTTCAGCATTATTTTTGCTTTTATTTACCGGCAATGCCTGCATGGCACAAAAAGATATTCAACCTGAGGAAAAACAAATAAAGGCCGCTGTCAGTGCTGCTCCGGAAAATATGCGCGAGGGAGCAGGGGTATTGGGCTATAATATGGAGGGACAGCTGGTAACCCTTCGCGAGAGGAGCAATGACTTGATTTGTATTGCAGATGACCCCGGTGACGAACGCTTTCATGTTGCCTGCTATCATAAAGACCTGGAGCCCTTCATGAAAAGGGGACGGGAGCTTAGAGCCGAGGGAAAATCATCGGATGAAGTGACGAAAATAAGAAGGCAAGAGATTGAGTCCGGCAAAATTCCAATGCCCGACAAGCCCATGGCTTTATACTCGCTAACTGCATCGGAAGAGGGGTATGACTATGCTACAAATACCGTACTGAAAGCCAGTCCCTTGTATGTGGTCTATGTACCCTATGCCACTGAACAGAGTACCGGAATTGCTCCAAAACCCATCGGCAAGGGAGCTCCCTGGCTTATGAATCCCGGTGAACCCTGGGCGCACATCATGGTCAGTACCGGTGACGAAGTCGGCAAGAATGTGGAAAAGCAATAACTAACTTCTCCGGCATCACCATCCGGTTCTGCCGCTGAAGGGAAAACCGTAGGTCGGTTTGCCAAACCGACCATGAATATCTATAACAGATTTGTATTTGCAGATATAGATTCAAGTGATTTTCCTCCTTCTGCAGCTTTAAGGGTGAAGGGAAATACGCAACCTGCCACAGCAAGCGTGGACGCTTGCTGGAGCCTATGTATTTTGTTGCTGAATATTTATAAACATCCTGGTACCGCTTTTTAAAAATTATTCCGCTACTTGCTTCACACCCAAATTTCGCTGCTTAGCTGGTCATGGCTATTGCTTCTCAACATTCTTCTAGCTCTTCTTCTAATTGCTCTGCTCCCGCTCTCATTCCGTTGCTCCCCACTCTCCTTCCACCGCTCCTCTCTCATTTCTCCATTCCCCCACTCTCATTCCGCCGCTCCGCTGCGGAATGCCCACCTGCCGCCCCGCCTAAACAGGAAATGTGTTTGCACCTTTAACCGATCAGGCACATTTGCACCCTTGCAAATAGACACTTTGCAGTATTGCAGTATTGCAAAAGGGGTAAGGAAGGCTCCGGGATGGTTAAAATTTCGAAAAAAAATTTATATGTTTTTTTGCCCTCTGAGGACAGTAAAGAATGATTTTCTATTTTTCATAAAATTATTTCCAATTACAGCACAGTTTGGAACGCTACTTGTTTAGTTACTTACAAAAGCAACCCAAATACATTTAACAAACCCACAATAACAAGAGGCTATGTCATGAAACTTACAACCAAACATATCACTTTAATACTTGTCGCATTCTTTTTCAGTGCGGGAAGCCTATTCGCGCAAAGCTTTACTCGCGATCTTCAATATTTCACTTATCCCGATCAACGGGGACTCAACCAGTTTGAAGCACCATTTATGACCGACGTCGAATTTGACGGCCTAGTTGTTCGACTTGGTGGAGCAAACACACTACAATTCCAGGGACTCAGTCAGGAAAACGATGCTAACAGCCTGCAAAACCTGGAATCCAACTTTAACCTTGCAACCTCCAACCTGGATCTTGATGTTGCGCTGGCAAATGGTCTGCGTATGCACTTACGCACTTATCTGTCATCAGAGCACCATCCTGAAGCATGGGTAAAAGGCGGATATCTTCAAATTGACCGTCTGGACTTTATTCAAGAAGGCTTTGCTTCAGACCTGATGGATAACTTACGATTCAAAGTAGGTCACATGGAACTGAACTACGGTGACAACCACTTCCGTCGTACCGACAATGCTGCTGCTATTCACAATCCCTTTGTAGGTAATTACATCATGGACTCTTTCACCACGGAAGTTGCCGGTGAGGTTTATTACTACAATAATAGCTTCATGGTCATGTTTGGTCTCAGCAATGGTAAATTGAACCAAAGTGTCGAAGAAAGCGCTATCAAAACCAAACCAACTGTTTACGGTAAGTTGGCTTACGATAAAACTTTTAGCGACGGTCTACGCTTCCGCCTGAGTGGTTCTATACTGAGTATTGGTCAGTCTTCCTCTATTTATGTCTACTCTGGCGATCGTGCCGGTTCTCGTTACTATGATGTGATTCAAGGCGGAAACTTCCGTTCCGGACGAGTTTCAACTGACTTCACTCCTGGCTTTGGACAACATCCTGCTGCTGGTGAAATGACTTCATTCATGTTGAACCCTTTCGTCAAATTTGGTGGACTAGAGTTCTACGGTGTATTTGAAAATGCAACCGGTAAAATAAAAGATGCTACTGACAGTCGAAGCTACAACCAATATGCAGCTGAGCTTCTTTATCGAATCGGTGCCAGCGAAGATCTATACCTGGGTGCCCGTTACAACTTCGTAGATGGTGAAACCCAAAACGGTGACATCGAAGTCGATCGCTTCAACATTGGCGGTGGCTGGTTCTTGACCAAAAACGTACTTGCTAAATTTGAATACGTCACACAGAATTACGATGGCGACGGCTACGCAGGCACCGACTTCGAAGGTGCTAGCTTCGACGGTGTAATGCTTGAAGCCGTAATTAGTTTCTAACGCATAGCTAGTAACATCCCCAACCTGAAAGCGGTGCTGCTGTAAAAGGCAGCATCGCTTTTTTTATGCCA
>DATFJD010000334.1:0-4512 GCA_035269475.1 Halalkalibaculum sp. | reverse complement strand
CAAAGGCAATACCGGTGTTTGCTCTTTTATAGCCAGTTCAAAAGCGCCATTCGTAAATGAATTTAATTTTCCGTTTCGAGAGCGGGTTCCCTCAGGAAAAAAAATAACCGAGCAATGTTTAGAGAGGTAGTCACCGGCCGCATTTAACGTTTTAATTCGCCGGTTTAATGCTTTGCGGTCAACCGAAATATCGCCGGCCAGTTTCATCATCCATCCAATTACAGGAGTATCAAAGAGCTCCTTTTTTGCCACCCATTTCATTTCCCAGGGTAAATTGGAGATCAAAGGTATATCAGCCTGTGAAAGATGGTTGCAAACTATCACATATGGCCTGCGATCATCGATATCTACCGGCCCGGTAATAGTGATTCTCCAGTTCGGATTGATATTGGATATTGCTTTACCCAATAATCGAAACAATCTGCCTGTTCTATAATAAGCGGGATCACGATCAAACAATCTGCTGACCGCAAGAAGCGGCAGCCAGATTATGATTAGCAATGCTACCCCAAACCAAATGAGGATAGACTTGACAGAATCCATATCATGAACTGAATATCTTGGGAATAAAGCTCTTAATAATGCCCCAGTATCCTTTGGCAGGTTTCAGGGTTCTTTTATTTCTTTTTACCGCTTTTTGAATTATCTCAGGCTGAAAACGGTGTTCATCGTATTTGTAAATAGACCTGTAAGCCGACTTACCCGTGGCATTGACTGAGTTATCCTTAACATAAACCACTTCGGGCTCAGCCTCTTTCTTTTCTGGTTTACCGTTCTCCCTGCTTTTTTCAACATCGGGTTTCTGTTTCTCAGGCTCTTTTTCTGTTTTCTCAGACGGCGACCTGGGTTCTCGCTCTTTCTTTTCAGATTGATCCGCTTTCTTTTCTGATTCCTTTTTGTCAGGGCTCTCTTTGGTATCCGTGTGGGATTTCTTTTTGGCGCTTCCGCCAGATTTCATGGATTCCGGCAGTTCTTTCTCAGTAATCTGATCACCGACTGCGCGGTGGATATCCCTGTAATAGCTTTCGCCGGAACTGGTAACAAAAGTTATGGCGGTGCCCTTTTTGTCATAGCGACCCGTTCTTCCGATTCTATGGATATAGTCATCGGAATTATTGGGTACGTCATAATTGATGATCAGGGAGACATTATCAATATCTATACCGCGGGCAAGCACGTCTGTTGCCACCATGACCGGGAATATCCTGTTCTTAAACAGCCTCAGCGCTTCATTCCTCTCTTCCTGGCTCCTATCGCCATGCATGCTGACGGCTTTGACTCCTCGTTTCTGGAGCAGTTTTTCAAGTTCGTCGGTCCCACGCTTGGTTGCTGTAAATATAATAGCGGTGCTCCAGTCAAGATCATCGAAAAGTGCTTCGATTAGCTGCAATCGCTTATTGCCCGGAACGCGATAAACCTGCTGGTCTACATTGTCGGCGGGCTTTGACCCTTCAATCTCAACCCGTTTAGGGTCCTTCATTATCTTTTTAACGACTTTCTGGATGGCTTCAGGCATCGTTGCCGAGAATAACAGCGTCTGGCGCTCTTCCGGGAGTCCTTCCACAATCTTGGAGACATCAGGAAGAAATCCCATATCCAGCATTCTATCGGCTTCATCAAGCACGAGGTATTTAAGGTGACTGAAGTCAAGGTTCAGTACATTCATCTGGTCAAGAAGCCGGCCGGGAGTAGCCACAATGATATCCACCCCTGCCCTAATTGCTTTAACCTGTTCGGAAAAATCACTGCCGCCAATGACGGTAGCAGAGGAAATGCCGGCATGATAGCCAATGGCAAAAATCTGCTCATCAATTTGCCGGGCCAATTCACGGGTGGGCGTCAGAATGAGTGCCTGGGTATGTCCGCTTCTGTCCTTTAGTATTTTATCCATCAGCGGGATGACGAAAGCCCCGGTTTTACCGGTTCCGGTCTGCGCGGCACCGATTACGTCTTCCCCTTCTAGTACTAAAGGGATGCCTTTCTCTTGGATGGGTGTAGGTTCGTCGTATCCGACATCGCGTAAGCCAAGGTTTAGTTCCTGGCTCAAATTAAACTCTGTAAACTTCAAATGTGTATCTGTTATGTTTTAAAAAATGTTGGGTTAAATATAAGGTAGTTCTGACTAATAAACGATTATTATACAACGTATGGGAACAAATGAATATTTGTTTTCTATACCATTAAAAATTGAATACCTTCAACGGGTAATAACCATAAGTTTAAATAGATAAGATATAATGATTAAGAAGAATTCAACAACTGCTGTAATAGTGTGTGCAGCATTAACAATCATTCTAACCACAGGCTGTGATACCGGTGGCCAATCCGGTTCTGATGCTCCCGAGGCTAACCTGTCAACGAATATTGATAGTGTCAGTTACGGCATCGGCTACCTTAATGGCCAAAGTATGCTACAGCAGGGAATGGACGATATTGAAGCTGAGGATTTTGTTGCGGGCCTAAAACAGGCCATGAACGAAGAGGATCCCCAGATTCCTCAAACCGAAATCAATCAGCTGCTGCAACAGTACCAAATGAAAGCTCAACAAAAGGCACAACAAATGAAAAAGGAAGAAGCACAATCTAATATGGAGGAAGGCCAAAGTTTCCTGGCAGAGAACAAAAATAAAGAAGGTGTTCAGGTTACAGATAGCGGACTCCAGTATAAAGTACTTGAAGAAGGCAGTGGACCGTCACCTTCTGCTACTGATTCCGTTACGGTTCATTACGAAGGTACTTTAATCGACGGTACCGTATTTGACAGCTCCTATGAGCGCGGCGAGCCCACTTCATTTCCCCTTAACCGTGTAATTGAGGGATGGACAGAAGGCCTGCAATTAATGAATGAAGGCGCCACCTACCGGTTTTTCATACCGGGCGACCTAGCCTACGGCATGAATCCTCGTCCGGGCGGACCTATCGGTCCTAATGAAACTTTGATATTTAAAGTTGAGCTTATTGATGTTAAAGAAGTAAACTAAGTTTCCTCCTTTCTCATTGCAATGCCGGTTGCCTTTGTGGCGGCCGGCATTTTTTAATTTTTTGAGTAATGGAACACTGATAAAACAGATAGGGCGAATCTGCACTGGTTTGTTATTATTTTCTCCCCGTTACCGTGGTCTACTTTAAGCCTTTTTGGATCATAGAAAACAATTCCTGTTTGCTTTCATTGAAAGCATCTCGATAATCTTCCATGCTTCGCTGAATAACCTCAAAGGCTTCCTCCCTGTTATAAGTGTCTGTTATCTCAGAATTACGAGTTTCCTCTTCTCCTGGCATATCTTTATACGTGATGAAATAGTGAAATAAACGCTCCACAATCTGTTCGGGTATGTCTGTAATGTCTTTTGCACCGCCATAAAGAGCGTCTCCTTTCATCACAGCGATGATCTTATCATCCGCTTCATTCCCGTCAATCATCCTAAAGCCGCCAACGGGAATGGCATCCAGTATCAAGTTACCGTGCGGCACGTTTCTTTCAGTAATTACGCAAATATCCAGCGGGTCTCCATCTCCTTCAATATTAGATCTTCCCGTTTTATCCATACAAAACTGTCCGACACGTTCTGCACAAAGAGTCTGTGGAACGAAACCGTAGGGAACCGGACTGATGCTTGAAAAACGCTGCGGGCGGTCAACTTTCAGATACCCGCTCTCTTTATCCAGTTCATACTTCATGGTATCGCCGGGAACAATTTCGATATATACCTTGATGAGGCCGGGAGCCTTTTCTCCTAAGGAAATCCCATGCCATGGATGCGGCTTTGAGAATAATTTACTGAGCTCCAGAAAGCGATGTATGTTCTTGTTCATATCAGATTATTGAGTTCCCGTTTTTTTAGTGTAAGTGTCACAAATATAAATTAAATTAAGGAAGGATAGATACTGTGACTTTTTCGGGGACAAAAATAAAAGGAACCGGCTATCAACCGGTTCCTTCTGATACGTTGGCTTTTTCGGGGTACAACAAATTCAAATTCTATGAAAAATCAATTACATTCAGTGCCTGACTTTTCAATAACTCAAAATTTCATAACGCTTCAGGCTAATAGAAACTCTGCCTGATTTCATTGGCCAAGCTATCAAAGCCAATTGACATGTTGTTATCTACCACTACTTACTGCAATTCTTCAGGAAAGTTCCGAAAAAAATTATTAGCACTTTTAGCCGGTTACCAACTGAATCGGGCAGTAGCATTTTCGGATAAGTGCTGTTTGTTCATTGTAGAAAGGCTCTAAGGAAGGTATTTAGTGCATATTAACTATTCGGCCATAGAAGATCCTTAAGGCCGGAAGAGCGCTCAATTTTTGCATTTATAGCATTTCTAAGGATATGTTCCTTCCCCGTAATGCTTACAGAGCTTCTGGAACGTGTTACAGCAGTATAAAGCAGTTCCCGGGTTAGAACTTTTGATTTTTTATCCGGAAGTACAATTTTTACATGCTCAAATTCCGAACCCTGACTTTTGTGAACGGTTAAAGCAAATGCCGGGCTAAAATCCGGCAGGCGAGA
>DATFJD010000333.1:0-6500 GCA_035269475.1 Halalkalibaculum sp. | reverse complement strand
CTGTTTTGCCGTATATCTGTTGCCCTGAATTGAATGACATTCTGGGAAGGAGTAGAACTGAAATCGAAATTATTGGAATTGATGGTTATAGTCTCACCGGCCCGGGCCTCTGTTGGCGACACCGAAATAAACGGGAAGCTGGTTGAGCCCTGAAAACTGCCAAGATACATGCCGCGACCGTGTGTGCCGGCTGCAATATCTCCATTAGAGCGTGAGGCTATTTGTTCTGTGACGGCAAAACCGAGTTCGTTAACGCCTTCCTGCCCCCAGTCGGTGTTGCTGCCGTTTAGTTGCTGGGTTGAATAGATGCCCGTACTGGTACCCACTACATACACAGTTCCCCCTTCTGCAGGAATCATGGCTGCAGTGCGTATGGATTGGAGATTTAAATTACCTTCTATGTTTTCCCAGCTGTTTCCACTGTTGGTAGTGTGCCAGATGCTGGGGACATTATAATTGGATATGACAACGATGGCCTCATTGGCATTTACAGGGTTTATCGCAATATCATTGACATAGGCTCCTTCCAGGCTCGAATTACTCGGTAAGTCTATGTTGGTGGGGGAAGTTGAAGAGCTGGCATTATTGAGCCTTCGAATTGCCGGTTGACTGTTATTGTCATAACCTGCGTAATATAAAATATTGGCGGGTGAAAATGAGACTTCAAGAGCCGTGATATTGTGGCCTGAAGGTACATTTATGGATGTTACTTCCTGCCATCCCTGGCTAGTACCGCTTGAATTGTCGTTGTTGATATCCCCCAGCGAGGTATTCCTCCACATATGGTTGCCTTCCGGGTAATACATAATGTTGTCATCATTGGGGTCAATGGTGTAGGGATGAATGAACAACTGATCGGTCGCTTGTGAGGGATAGACATAATCCAGATTCGTCAGCCCGGTATTCCAGCGAATTACGCGTCCCCTTTGTGAGGATACGAATAGAAAATCTTCAGAGAAGAAGGAATAAGCTCCGTCTCCTGAACTGATATCAAAAGTGGAGTCCGGCGAGGTTGTGGTATTGGTAAATAGCGTGGTTCCATTATCCTGGGTGCCGCCCATAAACCGGCTGTTGCCGGGAGATGGGGGGATGGCAGCCGAATAATACTGGGTTACGATGTACCCGTTATTGAGATCATTCCAGCTGACTTCGCTTGCCGTAATGTTATCGGTAGAGTAAACCCCACCGTCATTGCCGTTCAGAATCCGGTTAGAGTCTGTAGGGTCATAAACCACGATATGCTGATCTACATGGTGATTTTCAGTTTGGCTGATATTATTAGCTTGGGCATATCCGCCTATCCAGAACTCATCTTTTTCAGTCTCGCTATCGCTGGTAGGGCCTGTTGCAAATCCGTCCGTTGAGCGAAACATGTTAGTGGCACCTACAAGAACAAAGTCAGGGTCGTCGGGCTTCACGGATACCATCATATTGTATCCGCCCTGGGTATTTAGCCCGCCCACCGGCTCGCCAAAGTCAGGCAGGTTGGATGAGCGGTTTTCGGCCGTACCGGCATTTAGGTCTAACTTGTAAAAACTGACCCCCTGGTTGGTCTCATCATCAAGCTTATTGGTAAAAACATACAGTATGTCCGGATTTGATGGTGCGAAAGTTAAAACGCTTCTGCCATGTTGTGAAGGAAATGTTGATGGGGTAATTTCAGACCAGTTTTCGCCGTCATCGGTTGAAATAAATATTCCGGGATTGTTAGGTTCATCACCCTGATCAAAGGATTGTTCTGAAATAACAGCAGCCAATCTACCGTCCGAAGCAACTGCGACGTCACTGTAAAATTGATTTGCCTGGGTGCCGATCACTGGGGATGAACCAAAATTCTGGCCATCTGTTGATTTAAAAATACCAAATCCATTGCTGGCTATAAATATTGAGCCTGAAACCGAACTAACGATTATGTTAGATATGAAGTCAAACTCGGAATTGAAGAGTGTATTTTCATCGTTGGTACTTGGCAGTTTATCCCATGTTTCACCGTTATCCACAGATTTAAATACACCCGTTCCAAAGTAAGGTGCACCGGTTGAACCGGCTGAGTTACCAATAAATTCACCTGAAGTATAATACCAGGTATCAGGATTATTTGGTTCTTGAACTATTGATGTAACACTAAAGTTTTCGGCATTAGACGTTTTTAGATCCCAGCTATTCCCGCCGTCAGTCGATTTCCAAATGCCGCCGGAAACGCCTCCGGCAATCACGATATCCGGATTACGCTGGTCAATGCCCAGCGCACGCGTACGTCCACCGGTAGCAGGCGGGCCTGCCAGGCTCCATTGGAACTCAGGAGCCAGTTTCTGTGAAGGGTTCTTAGCTTTCAGTTGGGACCTGACCTGGCTGGCACTGGGCAGGGTTTTAGCATAGCGCAACTCGCGTCTCCTGATATCTCTGGGAATGGAGTTGGTTACGGGATCCCTCAGCTTCTTAAAGAAATACTCATAGCGATCAGCCTTCATTTCAGCTTTCGTCAGCTTGTCTTCCGGGCTGTCGCCCAAGGCCTGTTCAATTTGCTGCTGAGACAGCTGTTCACTGTTGTAATTAAATACAAATAAGGCGGTAACAAGGAGTGCAATTCCGCAAGTGATGGTAATTAATTTCGTAACGCCTTTTTTCATATGTTCTTAATATCTTAATTAGAATCGTTTTCAAGTTTTACCAGTGTCCATCGAGAGGAATTCCCGCTGTCGCCGAGTAATTGCCGATAACTTATAACGGCAGAAACAATTTTCCCAATTTTGTATCGATTTAGGTCAGAACCGCGGGCCATGACCGTTAGGGTATCTGTCGTTCCTACGGGAGGTACAGAAGATCCATATCCAAGCACCTGATCGACTTTAATTTTCAAATAATAGGTGTCCGGGCTATCTGATTGCTCCTCGGCCTCAACGATTTTACCTTTTATCTTAGCCTGTCCGGGCGGTAACCCGGGAGGGGGCGGAGCCGGCGTGGGCATGGAATCTGAGTTGGTTTTGACGGTATCCTGAACGGATATTTGATTTTCACCCTTCCGGGAATTTTTCTTTTGGCTACTGCATCCGGTAATCCACAACAGGCAAAGCGATAATAAGAATATCCAGATTGGATGCACTATTTTATAATATTAATTAACAATTTTGTCTGGTAAACGAAAAGAAACAAACAAATAGTTCAAAATTCTTGTTTAGAAAGTTTACACAATTAAGCGATACTATCAACAAAGTTAAACTATTTACTGCAAATCTCAGTGAATGTGGAGCATAAAGAACAATTTTACAGTCATATAGCCCTGACCAGTGATGAGCCCATGGCGCTTGAAGTTGAGTCGGCTGAGGGCCCCTTTATCTATACCAAGGATGGAAAGCGCTACGTCGATTTTATTTCCGGGATAGCGGTCAGCAGTTTGGGACATCGACATCCCGCGGTCACCGAAGCAATAAAAAAGCAGGTTGACCGTCACCTGCATGTTATGGTGTACGGTGAGTTTATACAGGATCCCCAGTCTGACTATGCCGAACTGTTGACATCACAGCTTCCGGAAGCTCTCGATCGCGTCTATTTTGTCAATAGCGGTACCGAAGCTAACGAAGGGGCCCTGAAACTGGCTAAGAAATTTACGGGCAGACATAAATTTGTTGCGTTCACTAATGGCTATCACGGGGATACGCAGGGTTCGCTGAGCGTAACGGGGAGGGACGTGTACCGGGATCCCTATCTGCCCCTACTGCCGGATGTTCATTTCCTAAACTTTAACAGCTACGAGTCACTGGAGACCATCGATGAAGAAACAGCAGCGGTAATTATGGAGCCGGTACAGGGGGAGGGAGGCATTATACCTGCTGATAAAGAGTGGCTCCGGAAGGTTCGCGAAATGTGTAGCAGCAAGGGGGCTTTGCTGATCTTCGATGAAATACAGACCGGCTTTTACAGAACCGGCTCCCTGTTTGCTTTTCAGGACTATGAGGTAGTGCCGGATATTTTATGCCTCGCCAAGGCAATGGCGGGCGGCATGCCGATGGGAGCTTTTGTGTCGTCCAGTGAAATTTTTGAAGTATTCCGGCATGACCCTCCCTTAAATCACGTGACGACTTTTGGCGGGCACCCGGTTTCCTGCGCCGCTGCCTATGCCACCCTTTCTGAGTTGTTGAAAGGGGATTTTGCAGAAAAAACAGAACAGATAGAGTCTTTGGTGAGAAGCACGCTGCAGGCTGACGGAATTGTGGAAATAAGAGGTAAGGGAGCCATGCTGGGTATGGAACTGCAAAACAAGGAGTTGACCCGGAAAGTCGTTGAAGATTGCCTGGAGAAAGGCATCATCCTGGGATGGACCCTGCACTCCAACACCCTGGTGAGGCTGGCGCCACCCCTGATAATTGATCCGGAGCTGCTAGAAGAAACTCTCCAAACCATTTTGCAGAGCGTAAAGAAATTTGCCTGACAAATTTAAACTAACAGAACATTTTTGTTGTTAGGCAATAGAGGTGGAAAAGAAAAGATTAATTAACCGACTATTATCCATGCTAAGCAATTTCCGAAAAATAACCTGTCTTATCCTTTTAGGAGCTTTTTTAGTTACCTCGTGCAACGACGATCCGGCTTCATTAAATAGTGAAAACCCGCCTGAAATCCCTCCTGTTGAATCGATGTCGGTAGATGTTTCTACCTTCAATGCCTATCAGCAGAACAAGGAAGCCCTTGGCAAGGAGAGTAATACAAACTTTGCGCAAGCTGCAGTCAGGGCTTTTGTTATCAAGTCGGTAGTTGAGTTGAATTTGGCCATCCCTAAAGCCTTGCTGGCTGCCGCTTCCGAAAGCGATGCTGAATTTAATGAGGATGGTGAATGGGTATGGAGTTATACCAAAAATGCCGGCAGTGATACCTATGAGGTAAGACTGGTAGCAACGCAAGAGAACGAAAATGAAATTACCTGGCAGTTCTTTGTGACCAATTCAGCTCTTGGCCTTAATGATAAGCTGTTTTTTAGCGGTACCACTAATTCGGATGGAACAGAGGGGACATGGACCTACTACAGCCTTATGAGCAGTAGCGAAGAGCCTGTTTCCATAACTGAATGGGCAGTAACGGAAGAAGGAAATGTAGATTTAAGGCTCGATGTGGTTTCCGACAGATTTAATAATGAAGGCGATTATATCGAGTACTCTTTCGATGGCACCGTAAAAAACGCAGTTTACTATGATGCCGATGAAGATACTGCGACAGAGCTTCAGTGGAATATTGAAACCAATGCCGGATATATCATCGCTCCCAACTATAATAATGGCGAAAAAGCTTGCTGGGACGAAAACTTTGAAGATGTGAGCTGCGAATAAACCGCCGGCCTGCAAATTTAGATAGGGTAGCTCACCTGACCGGCCTGGGACAAAGATCTTATTGCCCGGACAGGCTGCCAGAGCTGCATTTCCCAAGATTACAAGCTATATCTGACTGTGAAATGGAACAAGCATGCCGTCGTACCATTTTGTTCATATCTTTGCACGCTATCATATCCGTTAAAATCGGCAGCGTCAGCATCTTCGGTATCCTACCTTATGCATATATGCATCCATCCCGATTTTCAGCCATCCCGGCGGGACGGCTGAAATTAGACTCCTGAAAAAAGGTAGTTCTATACCTCATTTTAAAATATCCTGACAGCTAAAGCTTCAGCTGCCTGGGTCAGTTTAAAATGGAATTGGTTTCACGTAATTTAGGTTTCGAAATAAAAGGGTAATAAAATTAGTGAGAGTCTTATGAAAACGGTCAATCCCACTACAGGTAAAGTAATTGAAGAATATGAATTGATGGATGACGCAGAACTCGATTCCATCATTAATAAGGCTGCCGTCGCTCAGAATGACTGGAAGGAATTATCATTTGATCAAAGAGCTGAATATCTGAATAAAGTTGCCCAAATTTTAAAAGACCGTAAAGAAGTTCTGGGGGAATTGATGGCCACTGAGATGGGCAAGCCCTTAGCCCAGGGGGTGTCAGAGGCAGAAAAGTGTGCCTGGGTCTGTGAATATTATGCTGAGAATGCCGCTTCATTCCTGGAGAATGAAACTATTGAAACCGATGCCTCCAAAAGTTATGTAACCTATAACCCGCTTGGAACTGTGCTGGCCATCATGCCCTGGAATTTTCCTTTTTGGCAACTTTTTCGATTTGCCGCACCTGCATTGATGGCTGGAAATGCAGCTCTGCTGAAGCATGCTCCAAATGTAACCGGTTGCGCACTGGAAATTGAGCATATCATTCATAAGGCCGGTATACCCAAAAGTATATTTAGAACAGTACTCGCCGATATTGAACAAACACAGGCCATGATCACGCACTCAGAAATTGATGCGGTGACACTTACCGGAAGCACTCGTGCAGGCAAGGCTGTTGCGGGGCAGGCAGGAAGCGTTTTGAAAAAAACGGTGCTCGAACTGGGAGGCAGTGACCCCTACCTGATACTCAAAGACGCAGATCTGGAGAAGGCAGCGGAAACATGTGTCACCTCCCGACTG